>CANRPV010000005.1 GCA_947632575.1 uncultured Eggerthellaceae bacterium
ATCTTCTGAACCTGATCAGACACCTCATCAGGTACCTGATCTGATCGGGGTCAATAGTTACCACCATCAGGCGATAAAGGAGTTGGGCCATGGCTTGGGCATCATGGCCACCGCCACGGACATGCTCATAGAAGCCGTCTATGTGCCGGACAAGAGATTTGTCTGGGCATTTCAGTGGCACCCCGAGTATTCCTGCCAAACTGATCTGCCCAGCCAATTGATTTTCCAAGCTTTTATCGAAGCCGCACAGAAAAAAGACTAGCTTTTCAGGCAGCTAGCTGGCTGGGCAAAGTGCTGAACAGAGTGCTGAACAGAGTGCGACTAGCCAAAACGGCCGGACAAAGCACAGCCAGCAAAAACGAATGATCTTCTGCTTTGGGCTGATTACTCGATAGGCAGCAGCTTTACTGCGGTGCCATAAGCAAGCATCTCGACCGCATCCCCAATGGACTCGGCGGAAAAGCGCATGGCGACCACCGCATCAGCGCCCAAGGACTGAGCATGCTCGATCATACGAGACTCTGCGATGGTGCGTGCCTCATTGGTCATGTCGGTATAGGTCTTGATCTCGCCGCCAGCCATAGACTTAAAACCTGCCATAAGGTCACGGCCGATATCTTTCGCCAGAACGATATTGCCCCTCACAAGACCGAGCAGCTGAACGCGAGAACCTGGAACGACATCGGCGGTAGTTACGAGCATCTCTATCCCCTCTCTGGTATTTCTCCTCGATTGTTCTCAACGCCACCATTTTAAAGCTATTTAACTTTCAGCCCTGAAAGCGGACCATTTTGACGCCAAGACTTGCCTTTCAGGGCAGAATTGTTGCCATTCGTATCTCTCATATGGCTCTTATGTCGCGGTCGCTACAGCAAGTTTTATACACGGTTTTTAGATTTCACCCAATGTTTAAAAGCACGCTTTCGGTCAACAGGCGTTTTTGTTGGGGTTAGGATATCCTCTACCTTAATTGATTTCGTCATTTAACAATAATGACAAGTGTTACGGAAAGGCCAACGATGACCGGATATCAAACAGCTTTAAAAATCATTTCTATCATCATTATCGTTTTTGGCGCTTTGGGCATTCTCGTCAGCGTCTTTGCCTGTGCTGTTGGCGGGGGCACCGCCTATGTGGTCGGCAGCGGCGCGATGACCTCGGACATCATCAGCGTAAATGGCACCGATGTTGTTTTGACCGACAGCGACTACGCCATGATTAGCACTCTCATCATGGCAGTTGCCATTGCTTCCCTAGTAAGCTCGATCTTTGAACTCGTGGTTGGCATCCTCGGCGTGCGCGGCGCGAATAATCCAAGCAAAATTGGACCCTTCTACGTTCTCGCGATCATCGGCCTCATTATCAATATTCTGTCTGCCATAGCTCAGTTCTCCTATGCGTTCCAGAGTGGTGGGGACGTTTTCTCGGGAGTCCTGTCATCCTGCGTTGGCATCGTCCTTATGGCAATCGTCGTGTTTATCGCATCAAAAGTGCGTGCGCAAGTTCGTTAGTTATTTGCACGCCGCCTGCGAAGATTTACTTCCAGAAAAGCATCCAAATAAGTAAGTCCGGGTTTCTGCCCGGACTTACTTTTTGACCTCTGGTTTTTCCCGCTACCTATTGGTAGTTTCTTCTACCTATTGTTATTTCCCGCTACCTATTGGTAGTTCCCTTCTATTGGTAGTCGGTAATGTCGATCCAGTGCAGGAGGAAGTCCTCACGACTCTTGCGATGCCGAGCAAGCTCACTAGCGGCCACGATAGAAAGCCAGTTGCGTACGATCTGTTTCGGCGTATCGCTCTCCTTGCAATACAGATCGAGATACTTCTCAGCCACATCCTGATCGTTAAGCGCAAAGAGCAGGTAAGTCATGGCGGCATCCGCAGCACCGGGGCCTTGGGTCGCGTGAGCCCAGTCGCAGGTATAGAGTTTGCCGTCGTCTGCCACGATCACATTGGTGGGATTAAAGTCCCCATGGCAAACCTCACGAGCATTCGGCATGCCCTCTAGACGCATCTCGAGTTCATAGCGCGTGGTCGCATCCAACAGATCAGTGAGGCTGCGGATCATGCGCGTGTACTTATCTTTCTGGCGCTGGAGCAGCGGCGCAGTGTACTGATGAATGCTGATCTGGAGATCAACGAACATCGTCAGGTATTCGTCCAGACGATCCGGATGCTGCTCCATAAGCTCGGCGAGAGTCACGCCGGGGATATAGCTCGTGCCCAGCACCCAGGAGTTATCGCGCTGGTTCACGTACAGAACCTGCGGCGAGGCAATGCCCGCCTCATTGATGCGCGCCAGGTTCAAAGCCTCGTTAAAGATATCCGATGCGGGCTTGGTCTCGTTAAAGACCTTGATGATCTGATCGCCATCGCGGTAAACCACTTTATTTCTTCGGGTAACGATCTCTTCCATGATCCCTATTCCCTTCTTGGCGCCCAATCTTTAAGCGCCAAAACTCTCAGTCGACACTCGGGTTTGCGTTCGCATCCCCGCAAGGTCCCCTTAGTCTTCATAGCTTGAAGGCTCACGCCCGTAGAACGCGTCAAGGTAGAGTTCCTTCATCTCGCTCATCAGCGGATAACGGGGATTGGCGCTGGTGCACTGGTCATTAAAGGCCTGCTCCACCATCTCATCGAGCGTGGCGAGGAAATCCTCCTCACTCACACCATGCTCCTTGATGGTGCCAGCGCAATCACAGTGGGCGATGAGCTCCTCGATCTTCTTGATGAAGTTCTCAAACACCTCGTCGTCGTCCTTGCCAGCAACCCCGCAATAGCGAGCCGCCTCCACATAACGCGCCTTGGCGTGAGGATACGCGTACTGAGAGAACGCGCCCATCTTGGTGGGTGCCTCGGCCGCGTTATAGCGGATGATTCTCGGCAGAAGGACCGCATTGGCGATACCGTGAGGAATATGGTGGTAAGCCCCCAGCTTGTGGGCCATGGAGTGGTTGATGCCGAGAAACGCGTTGGAGAAAGCGATGCCGGCGAGGCAGCTGGCATTTGCCATACGATCACGAGCCACCAGATCGTCGCCTCCGAAATCGTAGGCGCGCGGCAGATACTCAAACACCAACTTCATAGCCTGCAGAGCCGACGGATCGGAGAAATCCGAAGCCATAACCGACACATAGGCCTCGATGCAGTGGGTAAGCACGTCAAGACCCGACGCCGCCGTCAGGCCCTTCGGCTGATTGAGCATATTGTCAACGTCGATGATGGCCATGTTGGGCATAAGCTCGTAGTCCGCCAACGGCCATTTGACGCCGGTCCTCTCGTCGGTGATGACGGCGAACGGGGTCACCTCAGATCCGGTGCCGGATGTGGTGGGAATGCAGACAAAGTAGGCTTTCTTGCCCAAATCCGGATAGGAATAGATGCGCTTGCGGATATCGAGGAAGTCCATCGCCATATCCTCGAACTTGACGTCGGGATACTCATAGAGCACCCACATGACCTTAGCCGCGTCCATGGCCGAGCCGCCGCCCATCGCGATGATGACGTCAGGCTCAAAGGCGCGCACCTGCTTCACACCCTCCATGGCGCACTGCAGCGTCGGATCAGGCTCAACGTCCCAGAAACTCGCGTGAGCGATGCCCATTTCGGTGAGTTTTTGCTCGACGGGTTTGGTGAAGCCGTTTTTGTAGAGATATTGGTCCGTCACGATAAAAGCGCGCTTCTTGCCCATAACATGGCCCAATTCGTCGAGAGCCACCGGCATACAGCCTTGCTTGAAATAGATCTTTTCGGGGGTACGGAACCAGAGCATGTTCTCCTGACGGTTCGCCACCACTTTCTTATTCATGAGATGCTTCACCCCCACGTTCTCCGAAACCGAGTTACCTCCCCAGGTACCACAGCCAAGCGTCAACGATGGCGCCATCTTGAAGTTATAGAGGTCGCCGATGCCGCCTTGAGATGAAGGCGTGTTGATGAGAACGCGGCAGGTCTTGATGGCTTGAACCAACTCTTGGACCTTGTCCTGTTTCGAGGGGTCGATGTAGAGGGAAGAGGTATGGCCCAATCCCCCATCTTCCACGAGGCGCTGCGCTTTCCGCACGGCGTCACTGAACGTTGAGGCGTGGTACATGCCGAGGATCGGAGAGAGTTTTTCATGAGCGAACGCCTCGGTGGGCTCGACGTTTTCCACCTCACCGATGAGCAACTTCGTGGCGGGAGGCACCTCTATGCCGGCCATCTCCGCGATGGTCGCAGCCTTTTGGCCCACGATTTTGGCGTTCAAGGAGCCGTTGATAAGGATGACGCTTCTCAATCGTTCGGTCTCCTCCTTGTTCAGGAAATAACATCCGCGATAGAGAAACTCCTCCTTGATCGCGTCGTAGACGTCGTCAAGAGCGATAACCTCCTGTTCAGAGGCGCAGATCATGCCGTTATCGAAGGTCTTCGAAAGGATGATGGAGTTGACAGCTAGTTTGATGTCGGCGCTCGAGTCGATGATGGCGGGCACGTTTCCGGGACCGACGCCCAATGCAGGCTTGCCCGAGGAATAGGCGGCGCGAACCATACCCGGACCACCGGTGGCCAAGGTGATGTCGGCATCTTGCATCAGCCGATTGGAAAGCTCGAGCGTGGGTTCCTCGATCCAGCGGATGAGACCCTTCGGAGCTCCCGCTTTCTCAGCGGCCTCGCGCACGATACGAGCGGCTTCGATGGTGCATTTCTTAGCCCTCGGATGAGGCGACAGCAGAATCGCGTTGCGGGTCTTCAGGCAGATCAGGCACTTGAAAATGGCCGTTGACGTGGGATTGGTGGTAGGTATGACAGCGGCCACGATGCCCATCGGCTCTGCGATGACCTTATAGCCGTAGGATTTATCCTCTTCGATGACGCCGCAGGTCTTCGTGTTTTTGTAGGCGTTGTAGACGTATTCCGATGCGTAGTGATTTTTGATGACTTTATCTTCAATGATGCCCATGCCGGTTTCTTCAACGGCCATGCGGGCGAGGGGAATTCTTTTCTTGTTTGCAGCCATCGCGGCTTCGTAGAAGATGGCGTCGACTTGCTTTTGATCGAAGGTGGCGAAAACCTCTTGTGCTTGACGCATCTCCCCCATTGCCGTTTTAAGCTCATCGAGTGTTGTGATGTTTTCGACAGTATCAGGAAGCTTCTTCAATTTCACCATACGCAACCTCCATCTTTTTTCTTTCCGTGTCCGCAGACGCTTGCACGCTCAAGCTGGCAACATTTTTTGGAAATGGCCAGATCAGCGTAATTTTATCCTAAATCCGAGGCTTCCTGCGGAAGGCAAGACGACACCCATCAAATGGCCACGCCTCTTTAAACACTTTTTCTCATTTAGGTACGCGCTTTATCCCTTGGCTACGCGCCATCGTATGCGCTTTATCCTTTGGCTACGCGCCATCCGCCGTTGCTTTTGCACCAAATCTTTCCATCTGATTGATAAGTGATAAGATAAACATTTAGTTCCTAAACAATAATACCGACGCAGAAACTGCGCCCCATTCTTTCGAGAAGGTGCAATGTGGAAGCTTTATTGAAAGCTTGCGCGGATATTTTTGATCAGAGCCCTCAGGCTTTTGGGATAGCGCGCGTTTTTTTGGACGACGCTGGAAATCCTGTCGATTTCACCTACGAGTATCTCAATCCTGCCATGGCGGATATGACCGGCCAAAAGGTGGAGGACCTCCAGGGCAAGGCAGTGTTTCGCCTGTGGCCGGGTGGCGATGTCATATGGCTCGATAAGTTCTACGAGGCAGCTTATAAAGGGCGCTCGGTAGAGTTTGAAACGGTCTCTGACCTGATCGAACAGTTCCTCCATGTCATGGCGTTTCCTATTGTTCCCGAATATTGCGGGTTCATGATCCAAAACGCGGTCAGCTTCGTGAACCAAGCTCATATGACGATGGAAAACGCCTCGGCTGCCCTTTTCTTCTATGACAGACGCACCCATCTGATCATGCTTACTCTCGCGGCCCGCGAAATTTGCTCTCTCGATACCAGCTTTATGGGCATTGAATCATTCACGGAGCGACTTTTCTCACCGGAACTAGCCTTAGAGATTCAGCAAAAGATCATCTCTTTTAGCGACAACGAGGAACAGCTGCTCTTCGAGGGTCAAATAAAGGACGGACGTTGGCTGAGGTTCGCTCTTTCCAACAACGGTAAGACCAATCGCTTCGCCTACGGCTTGCTGGAGGATATCACTCGAACGAAGCAGGCTGAGTTGCACAGCGTGCGACGTATGGAGGTCATCGAAAGCCTCAGCCGGGAAAACTTTGCCCTCTATCTGGTGGATCTCGACTCCAACCACATTGAACCCTATCGTGTTCGCGACAAACTCTATGGCGCTTTGGCCGGAGCGGGCGCTGAGGGGATGGACTACAGCGAATTCGTCGATGCTTACTCGAAAATGTATGTGGCTCAATCTGATCAAGAGATGGTGAAGAAAGAAATAAGTACGTCTTCGATTTTGCGCCATTTCGAAGAGGAGGATAAGGACTTTTCCGTCAGTTACCGGCGTCTTTTTGATGATAGCGAGCAGTTCGTAGAGCTGCGTGTGTTCCGTCTTTCGGGACAAAGTCACAAAGCGGTGTTGGCGGCTCGAAATATCAATGATGAAATCAACGAGCAGCTACGCCAAAAAGAGGCGCTCAAGGTTGCGCTTAACCTCGCCGAAAACGCGAGTAACGCCAAGTCCACCTTCCTCACGAACATGTCTCATGATTTCCGCACACCGATGAACTCCATCACCGGCTTCGCAAACATCGCACTTGATCATCTCGATGACACTGATCGAGTACGCGATTGCCTCCACAAGATCATGCTCTCGAGCGACCACCTCATCGAGCTGGTAAACGACATCCTCGATGTAAGTCGTATCGAAAGCGGAAAAATGTCACTCAACGAGGACACGGTTAATCTGGTTGAACTCGGCGAAAGCATCGAGACGATGTTTTCCGGGCAGGCAGCCGAACGCGGCTTAACTTTCGTGGTCGACACAAGCGGAGTACGTCATAGCCAGGTACAGGCAGATCAACTTCGCCTCAATCAGATCCTCGTCAACACTATCGGCAATGCTTTGAAATTCACTCCTCGCGGAGGCACGGTCAACTTCACGCTTCGCGAAGACGAAAACGCACCCTCCAACTACAGCAACTATGTTTTCGATGTAAAAGACACCGGTTGCGGCATGAATCAGGATTTTCTGGAGCGCGTGTTCCTTCCCTTCGAGCGCGACACTCTCGATAGTGTCAACCATTCCGAAGGTACTGGTCTCGGTATGACCATCACCAAGAATCTCGTCGACCTTATGGGTGGCTCTATCGAAGTAACGAGTGAAGTGGGCAAAGGCTCCGAATTCATCATCACGATTCCTTTGCTCCTTGCTACGAAAGTAACCGACAAAGCCGCCACTTCTTCTTCCGGAGCTGCAAACCCGGTTACCTACCGCGACTTCAGCGGCTTTAGGGCTCTCGTCGTGGACGATGATGATCTGTCACGTGAAATCGCCGTTGAGGTGCTCTCGGAGCACGGCATCTTGTCTGATGAGGCTGACGATGGAGACACCGCCATCGAGATGTTCTCTCAGTCCGCACCCTTCTATTACGACGTCATCATCATGGATATGCGTATGCCGCGTCTGAGCGGCGACGAGGCGACGCGCATCATCCGAGAAATGGATCGGGAAGACGTTTTGTCCTTGCCTATCGTGGCAACGACCGCGGATGCTTTCGAAGAGGGTTATCGTCGTTCCCGCGAGGCCGGCATGACGGCTCATCTCACCAAGCCTCTTAATATTCAGCTGCTCTTAGATCTGCTGGATTCCATTCTTCCCGATAAACCCGCATCGGAAAGATCAGCCTGATTTACTCTACCCTTATCGCCTTGTTTGCCTTGTTTGCCTTGTTTGCCTTGCAAGCTGATCTCATGTTTTAAGCGCTGAAGCGATCAAGCGCTTATCCTTGTGCTGACTTGTATCTGGCTTAGGCTTTCGTCTTGTGGGTGTTTGTGTGGGCGTTTGAGTCCCTTGGAACAATCAAACGCCCACAAATCTTTATCCGACAGTCCGCGGTCTTACTATCCCGTCCTGCTGTCCTGTCCTACTGTTTTCTATCCGACAGTCCTCAGTGATAGTCCTCTGTCCTACTGCCTACTGCCTCGTCTTACGATCCCGTCCGGCGGTTTTCTATCCTATTGGATTCCGGGAACTGAGGGAATCGTGGCGAAACCGACCTCAAGTTCCTCATCAGTAGGAACATGATCCTTCATGGTTCCCTTGTTGTATTCCTCGTAGGCAGCCATATCGAAGTATCCCGTGCCGGTCAATCCAAAGAGGATCACCTTGGGTTCTTTGGTGATGGCGCACTTACGAGCTTCCTCCATAGCCACATAGATCGCATGAGCGCTCTCAGGAGCGGGCAGAATGGTCTCGATGCGCGCGAATTCCTCAGCGGCATGGAACACATCGGTCTGCTTCACGGCCTCAGCCTCTAGATAGCCATCGTGATGGAGCTTGGAGATAATGGGCGACATACCGTGATAGCGCAGACCACCGGCATGGTCGGGAGACGGCTGGAAGCCATTGCCCAACGTGTACATCTTGCAAAGCGGACAGGTTTGACCCGTGTCGGCGAAGTCATAGAGATACTTGCCACGAGTCAAACTCGGACAGCCGGTGGGCTCAACGGCAATGAAGCGCGTGTCGGGCTTGTCGCCGCGCAGCTTATCCCGCATAAAGGGAGCGATCAGGCCACCGAGGTTCGATCCGCCGCCAGCGCAGCCGATGACGATATCCGGATACTCGCCCAGCTCCTCCATGGCCGTGTAGCTCTCAAGGCCGATGATGGACTGATGGAGCAGCACCTGGTTGAGCACGCTACCCAGCTGATAACGGCCCTTGTTCTCGGGTACGTTGAGAGCCCGCTCCACAGCCTCGGAAATAGCCGTGCCGAGAGATCCGGTGGAGTTGGGATTAGCGGCCAGCATCTTACGACCGATCTCAGTGGTGTCTGACGGAGACGGGGTCACTGTGGCGTTGAAGGTCTCCATGATGTTGCGACGGAAAGGCTTTTGCTGATAGCTCACCTTTACCATAAAGACGTCTAGATCCACACCGAAGTGATCCGTGGCCTCGGCCAAAGCGGTGCCCCACTGGCCGGCGCCCGTTTCGGTGGTCACCTTCGTCAGCTCTTGATCCTTGGCATAGAAGGCCTGAGCAAGCGCGGAATTAAGCTTATGGGAGCCAGAGGTGTTGTTCCCCTCGAACTTGTAATAGATATGCGCCGGCGTCCCCAGATACTCTTCCAAGTTATAGGCACGGCAAAGAGGCGATGGACGATAGACCTTGTACATCTCCAAAACCGGCTCAGGAATGTCAAAGTAAGCGGTTTTGTCGTCTAACTCCTGCTTGACCAGCTCATCGCAAAAGACCGGCGCGATATCCTCCGGCTCGGCGATCTTTCCATTGGGAAGACGCATGGGCTCGGGAGGCTCAGGCATATCGGCTCTCAGGTTGTACCACTGGGTGGGAATCTGATCCTCCCGCAGATAGAGTCGATAGGGAATCTCTTTGGCGTCAGTCATGATATTTCCTCTCCTTCTGTTTGACCTTGACTGTTCGTCCCCTAGAACCATTCCACAAAAAAGGCCCCCGGATTACCGAGGGCCTTGATCTGTGGACGCAGACGCTTGACTCAGTAACCCGAGATCACTTCACCTTGCACCACCAAGCGCCATCCAGCAGAACAGTATCTATGCCGCAGGCATTTATGCCATAGGAAAGATCTGTCCGTGTCTTTTGCAATGCAAGCCTTTCTATCGGGTTTCGATCACTATAGCATGCAAGTTCTGTCAATAAAGAGACATTTCTGGAAAAGGGGCCAGGGGCTTTAGCGCTTAGCTAAAGACTCATATGCGGATACTTCCATTATAATGACTGCTGAGCTGCTTTTCAAAGCCATTAACGAGGTGAGACCATGTACGAGGACATTCCCCACGGCGATATGCCCGGCGACAAAATCGAGATCGACCAGAGTCATGTTGAGAAAGCCGAACTTATCTTTCCCCTACTCAAAGAAGAATTGGATGAGATCTTCGAAACGCGAGTCATCAAGAAAGCCGTTGTGAGCGTCTGCGGAGGCTCCGGGGTTGGCAAATCAGAGGTGGCCTCGCTGCTCTCTTACTTCTTGACCGAAGCGGGAATAAAAAGCTACACGCTCTCCGGTGACAACTACCCTCATCGGATTCCCGAGGAGAACGACCAGATGCGTGCGAAGGTCTACGAGGAGCAGGGCGAAGAGGGCCTGCGCGCCTACCTGGGCAGCCAGCAGGAAATCGATTTCGAGAAGGTCAGCGAGATCATCGCAGCCTTTAAAGCGGGGCAGCCCGTCATCGCCCTTAAACGCATGGGACGCGTCAAAGGAGACATTCGCTGGGAGGATGTGGATCTGTCCGATACTCAGGTGCTCATGCTGGAATGGACTCACGGCAACAGCGACCTGATTCAGGGTGTTGATATCCCGATTCTTCTCAACAGCACACCTGAGGAGACTTTGGAGCATCGTCGGAAGCGCAATCGCGACAAAAACGTTGACAGTCCACTGACCCTTTTGGTGCTCAACATCGAGCAAGATATGCTCAAACGGCAAGCCCATAAGGCGAGGTTCATTATCAGCAAGCAAGGCGAGCTTCTGAGCTGGGATGATTACTGCAACCTGATGGATCCTGAGGAGGGCAGGTAGTATGACTCACGACCTTGGCCCCATGCCCTCCACTAGTCCTGATCATACGTCCGAACACACGCTCGACAACATACCCAAGCACAAGCTTGGCCCCATGCTCAACGCCTATCCCGATAGCATCGGCGGAAACCTCAAGGCCATGGTGGATTTCCTCGACCGACCAGAGCTGGCGGACGTCTTTTCGTCTTTCTATATCCTCCCGAGCCTTTATCACACGGATCTCGATCGCGGCTTTTCGGTCCAGGACTACGATCTGGATGAATCCATGGCGACCCGCGATGATCTTGATCGGCTTTCTGACTTGGGCATCGATCTGAAGCTCGACTTCATCCTAAACCATGCCTCGGTGCTGTCGCCCCAGTTCCAAGATCTGCTCACTTTCGGCGATGATTCCACGTATCGCGATTTCTTCATCGATTGGAACCGTTTCTGGGATGGTCACGGCGAAATGACCGCTGAGGGCTATATTCAGCCGGACCCGGACGTCATCAAGGACATGTTCTTCCGCAAACCTGGTCTTCCGCTGCTCATGGTCGAATTTCCCGATGGGAGCCGCCATCCCTACTGGAACACCTTTTACCAGAAGGTTTGGCGCGAGGACGGCAAGCTCAAGTATCTCGGCCAGATGGATCTCAACGTGAAGTCACCTCTGGTTTGGGATTTCTATAGCGACACGCTGGGCACTTTGGCGGGATATGGCGCCAAACTCGTACGCTTGGACGCCTTTGCCTATACCTCTAAGGAGGTCGGTGCGAAAAACTTCCTCAACGAGCCAGAGACCTGGGACATTCTCGAACGCGTTCGCCAGCTGGCAGCGCCTCATGAGCTGGAGCTGCTGCCGGAGATTCATGCATCCTACGGCGAAGGCACCTATGAAATTCTTGCCAACAAGGGTTATCCGATTTACGACTTTTTCATGCCGGGGCTCATTCTCGACGCCTTCGAGCGAGAAAGCGGAATCTACCTCAAGCGATGGACTGATGAGATCACCGGCAAAGGTCTGCGTACGATCAGCATGCTCGGCTGTCATGACGGCATTCCGCTGCTTGACCTCAAGGGTCTCCTTTCTGATGAGGACATCGCCAAACTCATCGAGACCTTAGTGAGCCGAGGCGGCTACGTGAAGGATCTGCACGGTCAGAAGAAGATGTACTACCAGGTCAACTGCGCCTACTACAGCGCGCTGGGCGAAGTGGAGCAACGCATGCTGCTCGCTCGAGCGATCCAGCTTTTCATGCCCGGCAAACCTCAAATCTGGTACCTGGACCTGCTGGGCGGAACCAACGACTATGCCGCTATCGAGCGAGGTGGCGAGGGTGGTCACAAGGAAATCAACCGTACCAACTACACGCTCGACGAGGCTCTTGAACGTCTTAAGCGACCGCTGGTTCAAAAACAACTGGAGATGATACGCTTCCGCAACACCAATCCCGCTTTTACCGAGGATGCCGATATCTCGTTTGAGTGCGACGGCCCAAAGATCTCTATCCACTGGGATACGAACGGCAAGCACGCGGAGCTCAACGCGAATTTGAGCGACTGCAGCTTTACCTATCGGTAGCATTTACTGCCGATAGCGTTTGGTATCGGCAGAACATTTGCTGCCGATAGAGGCTATCGGCAGCAACCACTATCGCAGAACCCGCCACCAGCAAACGCTGTGGTTTTCTGGTGGCTCTCAAATGTTTAGATAATTACCAACTATAAAGCTGTGACCAGCGGGTATACTAGTTGGCAGATTCTCAACAAACAAGGAGTCGCCTTTTGAGTAAGGTACGAGTATTAGAGGTCAAGCAGAGCGTCTTTGCTGAGAATGATCGCCATGCAGAGGCTTTACGTTCAGAGCTTAAACAGAAGAAGCTCTTCCTCCTCAATCTGATGTCATCTCCCGGGTCGGGCAAAACCACTACCTTGAGTCGCACCATCGAAGCCCTTCGAGATCGGCTGCGTATCGGCGTCATGGAAGCCGATATCGACTCCGACGTCGATGCCCAAACCATGGCCGCGCTGGGTGTCAAAACCATCCAGCTTCATACCGGCGGCATGTGCCATCTCGATGCGGACATGACCGCCCAGGGTTTGGAGGGCCTGGAAACAGGAGATCTGGACCTGGCCATTCTGGAGAATGTGGGCAATCTGGTCTGTCCCGCCGAATTCGATACGGGAGCGGTAAAAAACGCCATGATTTTGAGCGTTCCCGAAGGCGATGACAAACCTCTGAAATACCCCCTCATGTTCCAAGTAAGCGACGTGGTGCTGATAAACAAGATCGATCTGATTCCCTACGTCGATTTTGATATGGACGCTTGCCAGAAGCGCATCCTCGAGCGCAATCCCCGAGCTCAAATCTTTCCCCTCTGCGCACGCACGGGTGAAGGCGTGGGGCCTTGGGCCGCTTGGCTTGAGGAGCAGGTCCGAAGCTGGCAAACATCACCGGCGCTCGTGAGGAACATCGAACCGTAAGGAGTACCGTCGCTACGCGATAACCACCAATCCTCCGCTAGGAAAGGAGTCCCATGGACAAATCTGGCGTTGATATGACCTCGGTCTACGAGAATTGGCCCGCCAATCACAAGCATGACGCGGAACCTCGCAAAAAGATTCTCAAGCTAGGTCAAAAGATCACTGACGTCGCCAAGCACAAGCTCTTCGGCATCAAAACCACCGATCCCGAATACTGGGGTCTCGCCGAGGTGCTCACCGACGAAATGGCTGATGTCGCTCTTAAGATGAAGGTGCGCGAACACTACACCTTTGATCAACTCTGCAAGCTGTGCAAGATTAGCGACGCCGATCGTCCCGAATTCCAAAAGCTGCTTGATGAGATGGCCTACGTCGGCATTCTCGAATACGACTACGGCGATCACTACGACCATAACGGTCGCACCGCTCCTCAATCGGAGCGCCGCTATCTGTTGCCGCTCTACGTCCCGGGTTCTGCCGAGCTCTTCAACATGGAGGAGATGCCGGATCCCAATGATCACTCCAATCCCCGCTTGGAGGCCCATCCCGACGTGGCCGCTTTCTTCGAGCGCATGACCTACATTCCCCTTGAGGGAATCACGCAGATGGTTCCTCCTGGAGGTGGCGGCATCGGCATGCATGTCATCCCCATCGAGAAAGCCATCTCACTGGAAAACGAATCCCTTGACCTGGAGCATATTTCCTATTGGCTGAAGAAATACGAGGGCCACATCGGCGTTGGCCGCTGCAGCTGCCGCGCTCAGCGCAAGGTTGAGGGCGATGGCTGCGCCGACGACGATTATGGCTGGTGCATCGGCCTGGGAGACTTCGCCGACTACTGCCGCGAAACCGGCAAAGGCCATGACATCACTTACGAAGAAGCCATGGCCATTCTGCAACGCGCCGAGGACAATGGCTTTGTGCATCAGGTCACCAACATCGATGGCGAAAACAAGATCTTCGCCATTTGCAATTGCAACGTGAACATCTGCAACGCCCTGCGCACGTCTCAGCTTTTCAACACGCCCAATATGTCCCGGTCAGCCTATGTGGCTCACGTGGAGAAGGAAAAGTGCGTCGCATGCGGGCAATGCGTCGAATACTGTCCCGCCGGCGCCCTCAAACTGGGACAGAAGCTTTGCGACAAGGAGGGCAAGGAGCTCAGCTACCCGCGCCAAGAGCTGCCCGATAACGTGAAGTGGGGCAAGGATAAGTACGATCCACTCTATCGCGACCACAATCGCATCAACACCCATGACAGCGGCACCGCTCCCTGCAAGAGCGCATGTCCCGCCCACATCGCGGTCCAGGGCTACCTCAAGAAGGCGGCGCAGGGCAAATATCGCGAGGCACTCGAGCTTATCAAGAAGAAGAATCCCTTCCCCGCCGTCTGTGGTCGCGTCTGCAACCGCCCCTGCGAGGACGCTTGCACTCGCGGCACCGTCGATGAGGCGGTCGCCATCGATGCGGTCAAGAAGTTCATCGCTGACCAGGATCTTCATGCGGAGACGCGCTTTGTGCCTCCCGTTGTCATCGGCGCCAGCATCCACCGGGATCATTGGGATGAGAAGATCGCCATCATAGGCGGTGGCCCGGCTGGTCTTTCCTGCGCCTTCTACCTGGCTCAGATGGGCTATTTCCCCACGGTGTTTGAAAAGAACGAACTGCCCGGCGGGCTTTTGCAATATGGCATTCCCTCGTACAAGCTCGAGAAGGACGTCATCGCCGCCGAGATCGACATCATTCGGGAAATGGGCGTCGACATTCGCTGCGGCGTCGAGGTGGGCAAGGACATCACGCTCGATGACCTGCGCAAAGAAGGCTATAAGGCATTCTATGTTGCCATCGGCTGCAGTGCCGGCCGCCTTCCGGGCATTCCTGGCGAGGATGCCGAAGGCACGTTCACGGCCATCGATTATCTCAAGGGCGCTAATTGCGGCCAGATGCCCTATGACGGGCGCGTCGTCGTGGTTGGCGGCGGCAACGTGGCCATCGATGCCGCACGCGTCAGTGCACGAAGCGGCGCGGCATCGGTCGATATGCTCTGCCTGGAAAGCCCCGATGAAATGCCGGCCTCTGACCAGGAGGTCGAAGAGGCGTTGGAAGATGGCGTGAAGATCCAGAACGGCTGGGGCCCCAAAGAGGTGCTAACCACCGATGGCCACGTCAGCGGCATCGTGTTCAAACGCTGCACTTCGGTCTTCGACGCAGAGGGTCGCTTCTCCCCCAGCTATGACGAGAATGACACGATCACGCTCGAGTGCGACCGGGTGATCTTCGCGATCGGCCAGGCCATCGTTTGGGGAGATTTGCTTGAGGGTTCCTCGGTTCAGCTCGGCCGCGGCAATGGCCCGCAGGCAAACAAGCTGACCTATCAAACCGACGAGTCCGACATCTTCGTCGGAGGCGACCTGCTGACTGGACCTAAGTTCGCCATCGACGCCATCGCCCAAGGTCATTTCGCTGCCGAGTCCTTACATCGTTTTGTCCAAGGTGGCCACATGGTCATCGGCCGCAATCGCTGGGAGTTTGAGCAGCTCGACAAAGACAATCTCACGATTCCGGAGAACTACGACAACTCCTCTCGTCAGCGCGAGCCTCTCAACGCGTCGGTCGACAACCATGGATTCTCCGATCCTACCTTGGATCTCACCGAGGAACAGGTGCAGATCGAGACCGCCCGCTGCCTCGGTTGCGGATCGGTGATCGTAGATCCCAATAAGTGCATCGGCTGCGGCGTCTGCACCACCAAGTGCGCCTTCGACGCCATTTCGCTGCATCGGGATCGACCCGAATGCACCAACATGGTGAAGGCGGAGGATAAGTTCAAATACATCCTGCCCTACGCAGCCAAGCGCGCCGCGCGCATCGTCACGAAAAAGAAAGGCTAAGTCCCGGCACAATGCATGAACTGGGAGTGGTCTTTTACGTCATCCGTGATGTGAAAGCCGTGGCAGAAGCGAATCATGTTTCGCGTATAACCCGGGTAACCCTGGAGATCGGCGAGGTCTCCGGGGTTGTCCACGAGCTGCTGGAGGACTGCTGGAAGTGGGCAATCAAAAAAGAGCCACTCATGGACGAGGCTCAGCTTGAGATCGAGACCATCCCGGCGGTAACGTTTTGCGAGGATTGCAAACAGGAATACGAAACTGTCCGCTATGCTAAGATTTGCCCTTACTGTGGCAGCGAAAACACGTTTCTTGTCCGCGGAGACGAGTTTTTGATAAAAGAGATTGAGGTGGAGGATCCCTCGGAAGATCCTTTGGAGGAACCCGAAGAGGAACCCTAAGAGAATCTTGACGGATCCTTTTCGAGATTCTCCACAAGATTCCATTGGAGAATCCCTGCAAGGAACCCGAAAGCGGTAGAAAGGCCCGGTAAGGTGGGCGACATGGATGACGATCGGCTCGACTGCCCTCCTCAAAAACGATACGCTGTAGCGACAATTCCCGCGACGAAAGTCCAACCCGATGGATCCCATCACGCCATCTCCTTACCAGCGGCCGCAGAAGAGCACCTCGACGTTTTCATAAACGGCAGCCTGGTATTTCAGACCAGCTGTACTCCGGAACTGCTCACTGAGCTGGTCATTGGTCGCCTTGTTACCGATGGATTCATCGCAGACATCAGCGACGTCGAGGATGTAGTCATCGACACTACGCACGATTCGCAGGCGCGAGCTGACGTGACCTTAAAGGCGACTGCACAGACAACTGCGAAAACAGAAGCAAGAACAGCGGAAAAGACGAGAGCAGGATTAGTCTCGCCAATAGAGTGGCAGGCTGAGCAGATCTTTCGCCTAGCGGCGGAATTCGAAAATGACACACCCCTGCACCGAAGCACCGGGGCTACGCATAGTTGTCGGCTGATCGAAAATGGCGAGACGATCATTTGCTGTGAGGATATCAGTCGTCATAACGCTTTGGATAAAGCCATAGGTCATGTGATGATGAATGGACGAGGGGTAAATGGCCGTGGCAAGGACTTATCCCAGATGATGGCTCTGGTCAGCTGTCGTGTAACCGAAGAGCTGCTCCATAAGGTTCTGCGAGCTCGCATCCCCCTGTTGATAACCAAAGCCACCGCCACGGAAAACGCCATTCGCGAAGCCACCCGCTACGGGCTCACCTTGATTAGCCAGGCAAGCCCGCAGTCATTCCTGATATTTGAAAGCTAGCTATCTGCCCCATTCTCGAGTTTCGATGGATATACCGAATTCTCCATCCGGCAACTCATCCACCGGAACGAGACCGAGATTCTCCTCAAGGAACTCGCTTACGTCCGGAAGCGGCACATTCACCAGATAGAAGGACCAAAGAATGGCGAAGAACACCACCACGACGATAAAGATCACAGTCATAGTCGAGCGAGGCGCCAGACCGATAACGAATTCCAACGCGGGATAAATGACCCAGGTCATCAACGTGGCAACCGCGCCGAAGGCTATACCGTTTTGCAAGCAAATCTGCCCCATGAAGTTGCAGAACATATCGCGATAATCCCACAGAGAATAATCCATATTGGTCATGAGACCCATGATGAGCTCGATAAGGCAGCAGACGCAGCCGTTGAACACGAAGCTGATGATCAGGGGAAGAACAGGGTTCTTGATATGCTTTTGCAAAACGAGCTTAACCGGATACAAAAGCAGTACGCAGGCGACAGCGCCAAAACCATAGACCGGGAATGGATAGAGCCAGTCGGACCAGATTTGGGACGTCGGATCATAGATGCCCGGGAGAATGCCATATTTGATCAGAAGGCAATAAGCCGCCTCCATCCAATGGCCAACGATGGAGAAGATGCAGAAATATATGATCAGATTGCGCCAAAAAGCCCAGGTATTTGGCCGATAGTAGTTCGTACGAACAGGACGTTCGCCTGTGGCTCTAATCTCCTGGAACGGTTGAGTGAGGATGGCTTTGGCGCGCCTTGAAGTCGCCATGTAGATCATGACGATGATATCCCAGACAAAAGTCAGGTCTATGTTGTCGAGGCTGATCCCGCCCGTAGCCGCGGTAAGACCGAAGGATTCTATTAAGTTGAGAGCGCTAAAGATTATCAATACGGGACGTGCGGCAGATTTGCGCTTCCAGAGGAGCCAAAAGCCCAGCGCCGAAAAGACCATGTTGATAAGCAGCCAATAATCAGAAAAACCGAAGACCACGGTATTTTTCGAGATGAAAACCAGCGACGACGCCGTGAGCAAAATCCCAAGGATCTGCACCAACATGATCAGTCGCATAAAGCCCATTTTCTTGGGGTTGGCGAAACGCGGATCGATGCCATCGGGCACTTGAGAGTCGGTTACTTGGGGCGTAGTCTCTTCGGATTTTGCTCCCCCGGATTTATCTCCTTCAGGTTCAACCCCTTGGGGCTTAGTCTCTTCAAGCTGGTCAGATCCGAGATCTTGAGAGAGCTTAGGATTTGTAAGTTTTTCTTCCGCCATGAGAATTCCTTTTAGAGCTTTATGCCGCTAACTTGTGCCGCTTTCCCTATGCTACTACCTTTCGCTTGCAAGAATCATCCCAAGTTGGCGTCGCTCGAGCCGCCTGCCAGAATTCTAAGAGAATTTGACGATGCACAGGATGATAAAAGCGACGATAAAAGCAATACTGCCCCGATCGGCCACCTTCTTCGGCAATTTCGCCATAAGTTTCTCGCTGAGAGGATAGATCACCCAAGTATAAAGCGTCCCAATAAGGGCAAATCCGATATCGTTGACAAGCCAAGCCTGCTTGAAGATGTTCAAAGGCAGCTGGGAATTGTCCCAAAGAGGATAACGACCGGTTTCGGGATCAGGCTGATTGAGCATCCAGCCCATCACCAATTCCATGAGCATGAAGACAAACACTGAGATGGTGAAAAACTCAGCGACTGCTCCTGCAAGGGTCTTTCGCTTGCTGATCAGGTGCTCTTTGAGCGGCTCGAGAACAAGCGCGCAGACGACGACGCCAACTCCGTAAACCAAATAGGGGTAAAAGGGGTCATCGAAAACGGCGGTATCGTCGCTCACCACATGGAACAGAACGTCCATCACCGAGCAATAGCCGATTTCCAGAAAATGGCCCAGCACGGAAAAGGCACAGAAGTAGACGCCAAGATTTCGCCAAAATGGCCAGCTGTCGGAGCCGTTCCGGCCGAACTCATCGTCTTTCGAAAGGATTTTCTTCATCGGCAAAACTCATGTATCTCGTGCTTATGGCTTTGAGCCATAGATATTGTACGATGACGACGGCCACTTTAGCGAAAGACTCTCGTTTGCTTCGTGATCGCGCTCCGTAGAGGCAACGCTTCGCAAGCAAAGGCTGAAGCAAAATGATGGCCACCTAAAGTCGGCATTGTCCCAAACTAAGGTCTTTGCCCGTACGAAGCGATCAAAGCGCTACCATAGCAGTCGACATGAGCTCAAAAAATGATCAGACATCAACTACGTCAACCACTCCGGCGTCATCAATGACATCGGAGAAGACACCCGCCTCGACGACGACACTGATCGTATTGGTTATCGTCACCTTCTTTACCGCACTCTACATGAGAGGTCTCAACAGCGGCATCCCCTACTACTACGACAGCATCGGCTATTCAGCCACGATCGGCGGAACGTTTGTTGCCGTGTTTACCCTTGCAAGTACGGTGATGCGCCTTATTGGCGGGCAGCTTACCGACCGTTTCTCCCATTACAAGGTTCTACTCGTCAGCCTTGTGATCATGCTTTTGGGCGCTGGCCTGCCCGCCTTGTTTGATAACTTCTCCGTTGCGATGGGATCGCGTGTGCTTCAGGGCGCCAGTTTTGCCGTTGCCACCAACACCATGACTGTCGCCGTCATGGGCTCTGCCTCGAAAAAGCACATTGGACGACGCCTGGGAATAAAGGGAGTCGGTACTTCACTGGGAACCATGTTTGGTGCGCTTGTTTCCACAGGTCTTCTCGACAGCATAGGCTATCAGGGCTTTTATGCCTTCTACACCGTTCTTATGGTGATCGCTTTAATTGCGGTACTGCTGCTCAGGAAACGCGAATCGAAAGAGAAATCCCAGAAGAGCTCAACGCCGCCTACTCCCGCATCGACGCCCACTTCGGTTTCAGCACCAACCCCCAAGCGCTTTTCTTTCCGCAGCTTTATCGCTCCCTATCTCATGCCTCAAACCGCGCCCTTTATGGCTCTTTCTTTCGCGCAGCGCATACCGACCGGCTTCTGTACGGCTTTCATATTGGTCTATGCCAAATTCGCTTCTATAAAAGTGGGTGCGACCTTCTTCGTTGTGGCAGGGGCGACGACCCTTCTCTGCCGTCTTCTGGGCGGCAAAATCTTTGACAGCGACAGAACCTGGCTCCTTTTTCCACTGCAAGCTTTGCAGGTCATCGGCTTTATCGTCTTTGCAATTACTCCATCACTAACCACACTTATCATTGCTGCAATCGGCTATGGTTTATCAGTCGGCACAACATCGCCGCTGATCAAGGCCCTTATGGCCAAAGTCACGCCAAAAGAGCACTGGGGAGCGGTTAACGGCGAGCTTTATTTCTTCGCCGATATTGGGAAAGCACTGGCAGCTTTTTGCGGTGGTTTGTTTATCGATGTCATGACCAAAGCGTTCATTCCCGTGATCGCCTTGGGCTTCGCCGTTTTTTCGTGCGCAGTCGTGGCGCTTGCCCTTCTTGCTGGACGTTTCCTGTGGCACGATGAAAGAAAATGATAGGAAGGCATGGATCGCAAAGTTAATCTGAAAGCTCCGGACAATGACTCTGAGGCATTCATAACTGTTAGTCGTTCATGCATTTGGTACACCAAGACTTTGGGGCGTCTATGACTTTGGAGCACTCACAACTTTGGGGCAACCATAACCTTTAATCGTTTATGACCGCGAGTTATATGAGATAAAAGAAGCAAGATACGGATAAGAAAAAGGAGTCAACATGAAGAAAAACCTTGGAAGTGCGGGAGAGCTTTTCCCTCAATCGGTGTTCATCGTTGCAAGCTATGATGATGACGGCGTGCCCAACGCTATGAACGTTGCTTGGGGTGGCGAATGCACCCGCAATGAGATCTGCATCAACATCGGCGACCACAAGACCACCGACAATATCTTGGCTCGCAGCGCCTTCACCGTCGCTCCTGCTGATGCCGCTCATGTGGTAGAAGCCGATTACTTTGGCATGGCGACGGGTCGCAAGACGAACAAAGCGGAAAAATCCGGCCTCACCTTTGTTAAGTCCGAATTCGTTGATGCTCCGGTCATTGAGGAATTCCCGCTTACTATGGAATGTACGGTCAAAGAAGTGCAGGATTGGGGCGGCGAGAAGCGTTTCATCGGCAAGATCGTGAACACCCAAGTGGACGAGTCCATGCTCGATGCTGATGGCGACGTGGATTTCGACAAGATGCGTCCCCTCATCTATGATTCAACCCACCGCGTCTATCGCGTTGTGGGCGACGTTGTGGGTGGTGCTTGGGATGCCGGCAAGGCCTTGATGTAAGACCACACGATGAGGTAAGACTCTAGGTGAAGTATGGCTGTAGGCGAGATAACGCCATACCAGCGACGTATATACGGGCGATATATGTGTGAGTAACCTATGTGCGGACGATTTACTTATCTAAGTTACGACGAAGTTCGAGAGGTTATCGAAGACATTGAGATGTCCGCCCCTCTGAATGTCGATCCCGATTGGCCAGCGGTGCACCCGAACGCTTACCCGAAAAGTCGTGTCCCGATTATCAAAATAGACGAGCAGCGGCGTCTTCTCCCGGCGGAAATGAACTGGGGCTTTCCCGCGGAATGGAAAAAGGACGTCATATTTAACACTCGCATCGAGTCAGCCGGTAAACCATTCTGGAGCGACTCTCTGAGCCAGAGGCGCTGCATCGTCCCCGCCTTCAGTTTTTTCGAGCCTCATCGAAACGAAACGTTGATGAGCCCTACCACACATCGTCCCATAAAGCAGACCTATGAGTTTTTCATGGACGGCAACTTTATCCTTCTTATGGCCGCCATCTGGAAAAACGACTCGTTTTCCATCCTTACCACAGAACCGAACGAATCTGTCTCGCCCATCCATCCGCGAATGCCTTTAGTACTCCTGCCTTCGGAAATTCACGATTGGATGGAGGGAGATTACGAAAAACTTATGGATCGAAGTGGCGTCCATCTCGAGTCTAAAGCTGAACAAGCGAGGGTCAAGCGGGCCAAGGCTGAGCAAGCGAGGGTCAAGCGGGCCAAGGTCGAGCGAACCAAAACCGAGCAAACGAAGGTCGAACGAACCAAGGTCGAGCGAAAAGCAGAACCACTTCCTTTGAACCTGGATTAATCGCCCGATAATTGTGTCAATCGACGCAAAAAGGGAACGTGATCGCTTCAGCTCTTTCGCCTTTCGAGAGCACGCTCGATAACATCCGCAATCACCTCGACGCCATCTTCGCTATCGTTGAGGCATGGAATATAAGTGGTGCTTGCTTTTCCACCATTCGCGTCATTTACCTGGTCAAACGCCGGAAGAATGTCGTTTTGGATCTCATTGAGTGTCTCGAGGCAGTCGACTGCGAAATTTGGACAGATGATGTAAATGTTTTCGTCGACGCCCGCTTTGGCCCACTGTTCCAAGGTTTGACGAAGATAGGGTCCCTGCCAGGTTCGTCCCTTATCGAATCGACTCTGAAAGAGCGTCGTTACTCGCTCGCGCGGCAATCCTAGCGACTCAGTAAGCGCCTTCGTGGTGGCCATCGCCTGATCCACGTAAGTATCACCCGCAGCGACATCCTTCAAGGGGATGGAATGATAGCTGCAGATGAGCCGATCAGTGCCGCCACAATCGAACCCGGAATCTCTCACTCTCTTGGCCAGTGCCTCAATATAGCGCGGGCGATCATAGTAATGGTCAAGCACATCCACCGACCTGAGTCTTGGAAGAGATCCCATGGCGGCGGCCACCTGATCTTGCACAACACCCACCGTGGAATAAGCGCCCTGGGGATAGAGCGGAAGCACGACAGCAACGTCGCATCCAGCATTTTGAAGATCCTTAAGCCCATCGCCAATAAATGGCGACGAATAGCTCATAGCGTACGCCACTTTAGCTGGACCTTTGCCCTCAAGTTCGAACCGCTCGCTGAGCCGGTCTACGAGAGAGCGATGGATTACATCGAGCGGCGAGCCTTCATCGGTCCAGATAACAGCATATTTATTTGCTGAAGCTACTGATCGTTTCCCTAAGACGAAAAGTCGCAAGATGATATTCCACATCGGAAGCGGCATCGGCGCGATACGCGGGTCGGTGAGAAATCGACGGAGATATTCGCGCACGGCATCAGGAGTCGGTGCTTCCGGTGTCCCCGTATTAACCAAGAGAACGCCGACGGTCATACCATGACTACTTTGCTGATTATTACTCGGTTGCTCTACCTGTTGAGCAGCTGGTTGCGCCACCCGTTGAGCAGCTGGTTGCATTACCTGTCGCACTGCCTGTTGCATCGCCTGTCGCACTGCCGTTTCTTGCGCTTCCTCCGCCGAAATCTGATCAAAAAAGTCGGCAATTAGTCTAGTACGTTATGGAAAACGGAACGAATAAGCTGAGAAATTATGACTGAAATGATACCTTTTGATAAAAGCGAGCGATGCCAATCCTTATGCTCTCGCCATTGTTTTGCGGGGCCTCCCTGCTTTAGGCGTGGCTTTTAGGCGAGCGTCTAAAGACTCCCTGAGTATCAAG
>CANRPV010000006.1 GCA_947632575.1 uncultured Eggerthellaceae bacterium
GCCTTCCCATAGAAGGAAGCGAAAAGCTCGTGGCGCTGACGAAACTTTGCGATGATCTCTATGGGAAAGACGGTTGGGAGTTGGGTTATGCCTATGGTGACCATCACTCCGATCGGGCAGTGCTTCAAGCTGCTCGGCATGCTTATGCGGTGACACCGGACCGACCGTTGACCCGACTCGCCAAGGCTCGAGGCTGGGAGATACTAGATTGGGATATCTCCTTGCGCCAAGCCAAAAAGAGCGAATGAGGCTTCTTGCTATTTCGGTCATAGAAATATGTTTCAGCAGTTTTACACTTTTGGTGTAAGCCCTGGCCTCACTTGGTGACATTTGACGGCTACGCTAGAATAAACCTCGAACGAATAGTATCGATCCGAAGGAATGTGATCGATCAGTACCGGGAGGTGACGCCATGCTCGATAGCAACAATACGAACGTGCCGCGTCCCGATGACTTCCAAAGCTCAGCCGCCGAGTATCTCCGTCGTGCAAAGGAAGCCTGCAACGCGGGCGATTCCCTGCTTGGCATGCATCTTTACCTCGCCGCTTTCGAAAAGGCGGCAAAAGACTCAAGTGCTCCATCCGAAGAGGCTCTTGTGGGTTTGCGCAACGCATGGGCATTGGCTCTCGATAAAAAAGAGCGGGCCTTGGCGGAGTACATCTTTGAGAAGATGGAGCCCTATCTCACCTCAGATGAGATCGCCTCTTGCGCGGAGGAGCTCCAGCGCTTGGCGTTTGACAAGCTTCAGGAATTCGGCCTGACTCAAGAAGCCATCGAGGATATGACCGACCTCATATCTCAAGATTATTTGGGCATTGACCTGCCCTATATGCAGGTAGATGGGGTTTTCACGAACTCTGACGATCAGGAGATCATCGAGGCCGAAGCCTTGGATGCGGAATCACTGGATGAGGTGGTAGATGATTCAGAGGACGAAACCACCGATCTATTGGACGATGATGCGTCTTCTGCGGAAGATCAGGGGCTAGCTCGATCTGAAGCCAAACGTGACGAACGTGAACAAGAGGAAAGTGGCTCCGGTCAAAAGCCGAAGAAGGCCACTTCTAAGACGCCAAAGAAATCATCTCAAAAGGCTATCGCCTTCGATGCCCGAGAAGCGATCGAGGCATATCTGTCGCGTGCCGCTGAGTCTGCCGGCAAAGTGGTTACCTTCGAGGTGCCTGAGAACTACTCGACCTTAGCAGGCTATGACTCGGTCATAAGCCTGATGAGGGATTTTGGGATTGGCCTTAAGGATGATCGTGAGTTTAACGATTTTGTCCGGCTGCTGAACAATCGTCATGGATTGGATCGTATGCCCGCCGCAGATACGCTCCTGTTCCGATCTCCAGTCCGTGAGGACGCCAACCGCTTCCTGAATGCGACGGTGGGGGAGCTGAGACTTCCCACGGTGCGCATGCACATGGAAGAGAACCTGCAGGGTTTGCCGGTGCTGTGCGTCACGGCTCAAGCGGAAGATCCCATGCGACTGAGCGCCTTGCGCAACTCCTTCTCAGGTGGTGGCGTGTTAGTACTCGAGGATATCGATCTTTGGGGATCGCCTTTGACGGAGATGTCCGAGGAGATGGGCGGATTTTTGATGATGCAGCTATCGCGCGGGGCGCGAGAGGCCATCAATATGATCAGCTCCGCTGTCGAGAATCAGGATGTCTATGTGTTGGCGTCAGCCTCAAGCACCAATGAAGTGGACAGCTTCTTCCTTGACATCCTAGAGCCCCTCTCACTGATCGACATCGATTATCCAAATGTGAAGGAACGACTGGATATTTGGACCGATATCGCCCGGCAGCATCCCTCGATGCGGGCTATAAGTCGAGTGGATCTCGTCCGTCTTTCCGCTAACCTCGCTCGCTACGACATCTATATGGCGGCACGAGAGGCGTTGGAAGAGGCCTACAAGCTGGGTCTTATGACGCGGGAATACAGACCTGTCACGCGGCAGAACCTTTTCGACAAGCTTGCGGCTTATCAAGCCTTAGATTCTAAGGAATACCAAGAGATCGAGGATGAGATCGTCAAGGACTTCCAAGATGAGCTGAATCATATCGACGATCTGCTGGATGAGTCTGAGGGATAGCCAGATCGGCTCAAAGGATTAGCCACGTCAGCAAAAAAGACATCGGAATCTTTCGATCGGGCCACTGTTACGTGGCCCGATTGCTCGTTTTCCCAAGAATCATTCGAGGCTCATGTTTGGGAGCAGGGGCGGATCTATCACCGGGACTTGCCTTGGCGCTATCGAGACGATCCCTATGAGGTGCTAGTTTCCGAGGTTATGCTCCAACAGACGCAGGTGGCACGCGTCGAGCGATTCTGGTCTCGCTTTCTTTCGGTGTTTCCCACCCTTGATGCCCTTGCGATGGCCTCTACGGCCGAGGTGCTTGAGCTTTGGCAGGGACTTGGCTATAACCGACGGGCGCTCGCTCTCAAAAAGACTGCGGAGATATGTTCAGCGCAAGGCGAGGGAAAGCTTCCACGAACTGAAGAGGAACTACGGACGCTGCCCGGAATCGGAATGGCCACGGCTGCCGGTATCTGCGCGTTTGCCTATCAAAAGCCTGCGAGCTATCTAGAGACCAACGTGCGCACGGTCTTTTTACACGATCTTTTTCCCAAGGACGAGGGCGTCAAAGACCATGAGCTCTTGCCCTTGATTCGTCTTACCTGTTCAAAAGAGGATCCTCGAGGTTGGTATTACGCTCTACTCGATTATGGCGCTTGGCTTAAGACCCAAGGGGATAAGTCTGGTCGCAGGAGCGCCCACTACGCGCGACAATCATCCTTTGAAGGCTCTCGCCGTCAGAAAAGGTCGTTCATACTTCAAAGCGTACTTGGCGCTTCGAGTCCGTTGGAGGAAGCTCAAGTGCTTGATAGGCTCAATCAGCATGAACGAGAGGCTGGTCGAGATCAGGTTGATCCGAAACTGTTCGAGGATATCGTTGAGGATCTGATCCACGAAGGTTTTGTTAAGCGCGAAAGCCAGGGATTATGGGTTTAGTTGAACTGGTCTTTTTGGCCGTCAGCCTTGCTATGGACGCCTTTGCCGTCGCGATCTGCCAAGGTTTGGGCATGCGACGCATCCGTTGGGGTCAAGCCCTCGTCATCGCCTTGTTCTTCGGAGGCTTTCAGGCTCTTATGCCCTTTCTTGGTTGGCTGCTTGGATCGGCCTTCGCCCAATACATAGCCTCGTTTGACCATTGGATCGCGTTTGGCCTCTTGGTGTTTATTGGCGGCAAGATGCTCTGGGACACCTTTCATGAGCCGGATGCTGAAGCCGCGGATGGGCAGGCTCATCTAAAACTAGGAACGCTCTTGCTGCTTGCCATCGCCACCTCAATTGACGCTTTGGCCGCAGGACTTACCTTCGCATTTCTTAACGTTGCCATAGGACCAGCCGTGGCGCTCATCGGACTTATCACCTTTGCCCTGTCCTTTATTGGCGTGGTGGTAGGCAATCAGTTTGGATCCCGGTTTGAAAAGCCGGCAACCGCCATCGGCGGAATCGTTCTCATTCTCATTGGTTGCAAGGTGCTCGGCGAGCATCTTGGTTTTTGGTAGGCTTGAGTATCCCGAGCTAGACTTGAGGCGCTAGAGAACCGGGTAACTTCCTAATACCTTGACCTCGCGCAATTTCAGGCGAAGGCAACTGAGCACCGTCTGAACTTTGAGGTCACGGGTAGATCCGTCGAATTCGATGAAGAACATGTAATCGCCCAGTTGTTGTTTGGTGGGCCGAGATTGAACCATGGTCAGGTTGATGTTGGCGTAGGCGAATTCCGAAAGGATCATGTTGAGCGTGCCAGCCCGGTCGACCTCCATGAAAAGGGCCAGGGTTGTTTTCATATGATCGTTGGTGATATTGATCTCGGTGCCAGGTCTGCCGATGAGAGCAAACACCGTCTGGTTGCCGAAGTGGTCTTCGATGTCGCTTTCTTTCACGACCGCCCCATAGGTCTCCGCCGCAAAAGCGTTGGCGATACCTGCGATGGTTGGGTCCTGAGCCGCCATGCGAGCGCTTTCGGCCGTCGAGGAAGTGACGAGAGATTGGCGTCCCGGAAAACGTTCGTTGAGGAAACGCCGACACTGGGCGATGCCTTGGGAATGAGAGGCGATTTTGGTAATGGAGGCAAGTTCGGCATCTGGATGAACCACCAGGCAGTGGTGAATGTCGAGAACGGTCTCGGCGAGAATCACCGAACTGCTGCGAAACGCGAAGTTATCAAGGGTGGCAGTCACGGGGCCCTCAAGAGAGTTTTCCTTACCAACCACACCATAGGTGCAGCGACCGCGGTCCACCGCATCAAAAACCTCGTCAAAGGAGCTGCATTCCACAAGCTCCGGGTCTTCAAGACCAAGATGGGAAGCAAAAATTTTTACGGCCTCATGGGTGTAGGTTCCAATGGGACCGAGAAAGGCAATAGTCACTGGTGAAGATGAAGTCATTTTGGCTCGATTTCTAACGGGATTACTCACTGAGGTCATGATACCTGAAAACCCGAAGAGTTCTATAATGGCAGGCAATTTCTCGAGTTCCGATGATGCCAAGGTTATACGATGAGCGACGATAAGACTTTGCTACCGCAGCCCGATGATGCTCGATCTGAGGGCGTCTTATATGAGAGAGCCGCCATTTTTTGCGTCGGCAATCGCCTGATGCTTGACGATGGCTTAGGCACAGCTGTCTATGATGAGCTCATCGCTTCTTATGACTTGCCGAAAGACGTCGTCATTTATGATTGTGGTTGCGTTTCTCTGGATTTGCTTCCCTATCTCAAAAACTGCGATTTGGCTTTAGTGGTGGATGCCGTCAAGGGAAGCGGAGCGCCTATAGGCTCCATTGTGCGCTTTCGTCCTGAAGAGAGTCTTTCGAGCAGCCCCGCCTCAACGTCTCTGCATGACTTATCGCTGAGTGACCTTTTAAGCGTCGGATCAATGCTTGGTTATAAGGTTCATGGGATTTGTCTTGGCATGGAGGTGGAAAACCCCGAACCCGATCAGTATGAGATCGGACTGACGCCGAAGGTGGCCGAAGAGCTTCCTCGCCTCCTTGAAGCGATCGTGGCGGAGCTGGCCTCCTATGGTTTTGTCCTCACGAAGCGCCTCGAGCCTTAAAGAAACGCCGACGGGCAGATATCATTGAGGATGCAGCGTTCGCATTGAGGCCGTCGGGCGATACAGGTATCTCGCCCAAAAAGCACCATTTCGTGATTGATGTCGCTCCAAGTTTCCCGGGGAAAGACTTTTAGAAGATCCTGCTCGGTCTTGGAGGGAGTGTCGGCGTTGCTGAGCTTGAGCTTGTGGGTGATGCGAAAGACGTGGGTATCGACGGCGATTCCTTCAGCTTGGCCAAAGGCAACGTTCATCACGATATTGGCCGTTTTACGACCGACTCCTGGGAGGCGTTGGAGGTCTTCCATGGTCTGTGGCACCTCTCCACCGAATTCCGCGATCACCATACGAGCGGCCTTGATGGCGTTGGCTGCTTTGGTGTGGAAAAAACCGATGCTGCGTATAATCTCTTCCACGTCTTCAACCTGCGCCGAAGCGAGATCTTCGATGCGAGGATAGCGCTCCCAAAGCACAGGAGTCACCTTGTTGACGGCCTTATCGGTGGTTTGAGCCGAGAGAAGGACTGCGATGACCAGATGGAATGGATCGTTATCGATCTTAAGCTCCGTGGTGAAACCGGGATAGCGTTCATGGAGTCGCTCGGCGACAATTAAAGCCCGCTCTTTTTTGGCCTTGAGGGATTCGCGAGGCATGAGCTCTCCTTGTCGTCTTTGCTTCGAAAGGGTTTTGCCGTTACTATAAGCCAAAAGTCCATGGAGTATAACGGAATCTATGCTGATAGACAGTTTGACAAATTGTTTTGAGCGCTCGAGTGCTCTCGGGAATTTCTGGGAAAAGCTTGATCGGGGAGAGGACGCCACGTTGGGGGTGGCTTCTTCGGCACGTCCCGTTTTGGTGGCCTCTTCATTTGTGCATCGGCCTCAAACCACTTTGGTGTTGGTGGCCGGTGAGGACTTCGCTCTAAACTTTGCGCGCAATCTCGCGGCCTATCTTGGTGATGAGCGAGTATTGCGTTTTCCCGCTCGTGAGGATAGCCCGTTTAAGCCCACAAAGCCAAACGCTCGTCAGGTGGCTCGGCGCATGGAGGCAGCCTATGCGCTGCAATCTGGGCGTCAATGCATCGTGGTCTCAAGCGCCCAAGCTCTTCTTCGCAAGCTTGCCCCTCCTGAAGCCGGGCGTGCGGTGCCCCTTTCCCTGTCTTTGGGTCTCGAGCTCGAGGATCAGGGCATTGACGGGGTCAGCGATCTGGGGGATCTCATCCACCGATTCGAGGAATATGGCTATGCCAACACCGGTGAGCTGGACGGTCCTGGCAGCTTTGCCGTGCGCGGGGGAACTATCGACATCTTCCCGGGAAATATGGACTATCCTGTCCGACTCGACTTCTTCGGCGATGAGCTGGAGGAAATACGCCGGATCGTGCCTTCGACCGGGCAAACTATCGCGAGCCTCTCATCGGTGAATATCTATGCGGTGGTGGAGTATGGCTGTAAAGAGGCGGATCGTCTTCGGGCGAAGAATCTTTTGGAGAAGCGGGCTTTGACCCATAAAAACCTCGAAGAGCTCCTCCAAAAGTTAGAGGGCGGTCTGCGTTTCGATGGGGCGGATATCCTCATGCCCTACCTCTACGACAAAACGGTCACCTTAGGTGATTACGCTGACAACTCGTGCCTGAGCGTTTTGATAGAGCCGCGATCGCTTTTTGACGACGCTCAGAGGGGTCTTGAGGATCTCGCTCAGAAAGCCAAAGGGAGTTCGTTTAGCTTGTCGGGTTTGTACGCGGAGGCCTCTGAGCTTAATTTTGGCGCTGGGCAACGTGCCACCTACGTCTCCATTATGAGAGTAGGAGGAAGCATCGACGAAGAGCTTCCGATCAAGCGCGTCGACGTTGCCGGCAATCCCGACAAGCTTTTCGGCAGACTTCGCAGTCTTGCCGAAGCGGATTTCCGGATTGCGTTCAGTCTGCCTCAATATCGGGCGCGTCAAGACATGAAACTGTCGTTAGTGGATCACGGTATAGCCATCGAAGAGGCCTTAGACGTACTTGATGAGCCAAACCCGGCCGATAAGCTGGGGACGACCCCTGTGCCAGAAGAGCGGCTTTCTTCGTTCAGAAGGCTCAAGTCCGGTATCGTGACCATCGTCGATGTGGATATTCCGATGGGCATGATCATACCGAAGGCGCGTCTTGCCCTGGTATCGCTATCCGATACTCAGGGCGCTCAAACGGCTGCCCGCCATCGGCGCAAAATAGACATCACCGAGATCACGTTTCCCTTCAAACCGGGTGATTATGTGGTGCATGCTGCCCATGGAGTCGCCTTTTTCAAGGAGCTGGTGCGACGCGAGATCGATGAGACCACTCGCGACTATCTGCTACTCGAATACGCAGCGGGGGACAAGCTCTATGTCCCCGTCGAGCAGCTCGACCGGGTGACCCGCTATGTGGGTCCCGAAGGATCGGCGCCGAGGCTCACGCGTCTCAATACCTCGGATTGGTCTCGGGCTTTGGCGAAAGTGCGCAAGGCTACTAAGAAGATGGCCTTCGATCTTATCGATGTCTATGCTCGACGATCGGTCGCTCAGGGATTCCGCTTTAGCCCTGATACTCCTTGGCAGCGCGAGATGGAGGAAGCTTTTCCTTATCAGGAAACCCCAGATCAGCTGGCTGCGATTGCGGATGTCAAGGCTGACATGCAATCTCCGCGGCCAATGGATAGGCTAATTTGCGGCGATGTGGGCTTTGGTAAAACAGAGGTGGCTTTGCGGGCGGCCTTTAAGGCTACGCAGGATTCCAAGCAGGTCATGGTGCTTTGTCCCACGACCATCTTGGCTCAGCAGCATTATCGAAGCTTTCTGGAGCGCTTTAGCCCCTTTGGCGTCAAGGTGGAGGTGCTCTCTCGTTTTCGTACCGCCCAACAACAAAAAGAGGCGCTGAAGGGATTTGCCAGCGGAGAGGTTGATGTGCTCATCGGCACCCATCGTTTGCTCTCCCGAGATGTGAATCCGCATGATCTCGGACTCGTGGTTATCGATGAAGAGCAGCGTTTCGGTGTGGGCCATAAGGAGCAACTGAAGAATCTCCGGGAGTCCATCGATGTGCTCACGCTATCGGCCACGCCGATTCCCCGTACGATGCAGATGGCTCTTTCGGGCGTAAGGGATATGTCGCTCATCCTGACGCCTCCCGATGATCGTTTCCCGGTCAAAGTGACGGTAGGGGAATGGGATCCGGACCTCATTACCGGTGCCATCCGCCGAGAGTTGGAACGGAAAGGTCAGGTCTACTATGTGAGCAATCGGGTTCGCTCGATAGAGGATGCGGTGGAGCGAGTGCGCAATGCTGCTGGTGAAGCTCGTATCGGTGTGGCACATGGCCAGATGAGCCGAAGTGAGCTCGAAACGGTCATGGAGGATTTCACCGCAGGGCTTATCGATGTGTTGGTGGCGACCACCATCATAGAAAGCGGTATCGATAATCCCCATACCAACACGCTTATCATAGAAGATTCCCAGCGTTTGGGATTAGCCCAAATGTATCAGCTCAAAGGACGGGTAGGGCGCTCGTCAACTCAGGCCTATGCCTACTTCCTTTTCCCTGACAACATCTCATTGACCGAGGAGGCGCTTGCTCGTTTGACGGCAATTGACGAGCACCAGGAACTCGGCAGCGGCATGCGGATCGCTATGCGAGATCTGGAGATCCGCGGCGCAGGTTCTCTTTTGGGGGCGGAGCAGCATGGCAATATGTCGGCGGTGGGATTTGACCTATTTGCCCAGATGCTCGCTCAAGCAGTCAACGCGACGCGGGAAGGGGACTTGAAGCTCGCGGATAGCTTGCCTCCCGCCCTCTCCGACATAACCGTGAATCTGCCCGGGCATGCTTACTTCCCGGATGAATATCTCCCCGATGTGGATGAACGGGTGCTTTGGTATCGTCGCATAGCGTCGGCTGCCACGATAGAGGACGTGGATCGTCTTCAATCTGAGCTTTACGCCCTACATCCCGCCGTGCCGGATGCGGCGAGCAATCTCATGTTTAAGGCCCGCTTAAAGGCTTTTGCCTTCGAGAACGGAGTCAAGACCATATCGCTTATTGGCGGGCGTCTTGTGGTGGAGCCTATAACGCTCTCGTCAAGTCAGTTAACATCTCTCAGGCGACGAGGCGGTCGCTATCTGGCGGACAAGAAGAAACTCAGCCTGCCTGTGCGAGCGTTGGGAGCCGAAGAGGACAAAAGCGTCCTTCAAGCGGTGAGTGAGTTATTGGGGCGTCTCAAAGGGGAGACGAATACGCAGCAATCCTAGCTGCCAACACGTTTGCAGGTCGCGAGCATGCGTGCGATCGCACGTCCGGTGTCATCGGTCACGTCCACGGTAAAAAAGCCCAATGAACGTCCGGGATGATCCGCCTTTGCCTCGGCGATGAGCTTCGTTCCCCGGGATGAGGAGAGAAATTCGATGGTGCAGCTTACCGAAACGGTGGCCTCCTGATTTACGTTACAGGCGATGGCCAGGGCAAAATCCGCTAGCGTGTAGATGGCACCACCCATCACCGCATCCATGGAGTTCAGATGTGTATCTTTAAGCTCCATCTCGCAGATTGCATGGCCGAAACCAGCCTCAAGGACTGTGCAACCAGCAGCATTAGTAGCCCAGCGATCCTTTCCAAACTGGGCTTGGACCTGCTCGAGTGTAGGATCTTGGGGAAGAAGACTTGCCATGGTGGTTTACTCCCTTATTTATGTTCAAGGTTCGCTTGAGCGCAATAAAGCTCAAGATACTGGCCATTGGTAAGAGTTATCGTTTGCAGACTGCCTGGGATAACATAGGCGACGTCAATGATAGAATCATCATCGAATTCCAGGTCTTTCATCACGTAAGCGGCGCCATTTCCACTGTCGTTGAACTCCGATGAGGCATAGGTGATGCGGTAGGTGCCAGCTGGAATGTCAATGCCTACCCGATAGCAGCCACTGAGGTAAGGTGGATTGCCTGCGAAAGAACTTGGGCTTGCAGGTTTGAGAGTCGCCCCTGAAACACCTGGATCCCATATAAGAAGATCTCCCGCTTCGAGTCGAACATAGTAGTTACCCACATAGACCACAGAGAAGTCATACTCATAGCGACCGTTGTCTTCCTGGTCATAGATCCAGAAAGTGCTTTGAGTATTTTGATCTCCCGATAGGTAGTAAAGTCCAGGCGTAAGGCTGCCGCCTCCTACCGTGTAGATACCCGCTCCGCCTGAGTTGTCGTGAGGGGTGACCTGGTTCAATCCAAATGAGCTCTCAAGCTGTTCGAGGGTGTATTCGCCGGATGTGATGCTGCCTTGGTTGTTCAGCGACTCCAACAGATCGTCAAGATCCATATCATCATCAGCGGAGTTATTGACATTCGGATAGTCATTCGATGAATGGACAGCGCCAATCTCGGAGTAGGCGTTAAAGAGGGCGTTTGAGACGGTGCAGGCCACGCATGCTCCCATGCTGAGTACGGCTACGATGCAAACACCGAGTAGCACCCAAGGCCAAATCCTTCGCTTGGGAGGATTTGTAGCGTTGTAAGCGTTTTGGGCAGGGGATTGATGAGCCGTCTGATCGGGGGAACCGGATGCGTTTGGGGCCGCTTGAGCATGGGTGGGTTCTGAATATCCTTGCTGATAGGTTTGTTGATAAGCCTGTTGATAGGGATTTTGGCCCGTTTGAGGGTTTTGGTTGTTAGGTTCGGCCATCATGATTCCTTTCAAAAGCTCAGCTTAGATGCTTTGCGTCTCAATATCTGCCACCCACAACTACGTTTCTTATCACAGTCCGATCACAGTCCGCTGACCGGTTCGAAAACACGTTGTTGAACCTGATCGATACGTGCCACCACGTCGTCACGATCCATGAGTTCTATGGATTCAAAGAGCGGAGGCGATACCTTGTTACCGCAGATGGCTACTCGCAAAGGCTGGAATAGCATCTTGGCCTTCAGCTCCAGAGGCTCGCAAAGATCACGGCAAGCCTGCTGCAAGGCATCGCATTCCCAAGGATAAGCTCGGTCGGCGAGAATATCACGGCATGCACTGAGCGCAACATCCGCTCTTGAGCCCTCCTTACGCAAAACCTTCTCTACACTCTCCTGATCCAAAAGCACCTTGGGACCCCAGAAAAGATAGGCCAACTTATCAGGTAGTTCATTGAAACGATTGAGACGCTCAATGATGAGTGGATAGACCTTGAGGAAAAAGTCCTTCGATTGGTTGAGTTCTTGGAGAAGCTTTTCAATGTGATCCTCAGATAAGCCCGCCTCATGAACTGCTCGCTCAAAGGTCTCGTCCTCATCCGCATCTTCGGAGGTGTCTCGAGGGCTGTTGTTTGCTTGCTGGGCAGAGGTGAAACTGACGTCCGGCTCGAGGGATTCGCCTTTCAGCTTTGCCAAAGCAAGCCAAGGCTTAGCCTCCTCAAACCAGCTTTCCGGATCGAGCGCGCGTATATAACTTCCGTTCATCCAATCGAGTTTGACCTCATCAAATACCGCATCTTTGCGGTTTATGCGCTCGAGGCTAAAGGAGGAACAGAGCTCTTCACGAGAGATGATGGTGGTCTCACCATCTAAAGACCAACCAAGAAGCGCTAAGTAATTCACCAAGGCATCAGCCAAATAGCCACAGTCACGATACTGCTCTACGCTCGTGGCGCCATGGCGCTTGGATAGTTTTTTGCCGTCCGGTCCTAAGATCATAGGGAGGTGGGCAAACACCGGAATGGGAGCTTCTAGCGCCTCGTAGATAAGAATTTGTCGCGGAGTATTGGAGAGGTGGTCGTCGCCGCGGATGATATGGGTCATCTCCATCGCCACGTCATCGCAAACCACCGCAAAGTTGTAGGTGGGTGTCCCGTCGCTGCGCACCACGATCATGTCATCCATGACATCGGCCGGAAAGCTCATAGGGCCATAAACCGCATCAACAAATTCGATAGGACCATGATCCTCTGGCACTTTGAGACGCCATACGTGGCTTTCACCGGCGTCTATGCGAGCTTGAGCCTCTTTCGGATCAAGCTCGCGACAAGTACGGTCGTAGCCGGCGTAGCCCCCTTCTTCTTGCTCGGCTCGCTGACGTTTAGCATCAAGCTCCTCTTTGGTGCAAAAACAAGGATAGACGGCGCCTTTTTCTTTAAGGGTTTCCAGCGCCTTTTGGTAATGAGCGGTCCTAGCCGTTTGGAAATAGGGGCCGAAATCGCCTCCGACCTCAGGACCCTCATCCCAATCAAGACCAAGCCAGCGCATAGCCCTAAGGATTATCCCGACGTTTTCCTCGGTCGAGCGTTCGGGATCGGTATCTTCTATGCGAAGAACGAAACTTCCCCCCGTTGCTTTAGCAAAGGCCCAGTTGTAGATCGCCGTACGGGCGCTTCCCACGTGGAGACGCCCGGTGGGAGAGGGAGCGAAACGAACGCGTACGGGACGATTTGCTTGGGTAGATGACGTTTGACCTTGTGTTTGGGAATTACTTTGTGATTCGTTTAATGCCATGGAATTCAATCTTTCGTTATCTGATGACGCTTGCTACGCCAATTAAGCAGAATGCCAACCAAAATCGAAAGTATAGACAAAATCATGGTGGAAATAAGCCACACCATTGCCATCCCCACCCAAAAATCAGTGGGGTAAAGCGTGATGAGAAGGGATCTTCCCGAAAACATCCAATTCCCCTGAGAAAAGAACACACCATGGAGTGCGGCAAAGATTCCGTTCCAATCCGCAAGCGCCCACAGACCGAAGAGGAGAAAGAGTATGACTACTCCCGCACCAGCAAAAACAAGCGTGCGGCCGATAAAAGCCTGTCCGGCTTTGCGGCTGCCGTAGACCATAAGGCCGACAAACAGGACAAGGGCCAGGCCCAATGCGAGAAAAGCGGCATTGGCAACGGCGTTAACGTCATCAAGATGGCTGATGGCCTCAGGACTGAGCACGTAGCTCTCATCGGTGAGGGCAGCTGCCTCTTTAAGTTGATCAAGCGTTTGGGCATCTGCAGGAAGGCCTGGGAAATCGTCCTTTTTATAGGTGTTTCGGGCATGGTCATTGATGGTTTTGAGGCATTGATAGAGCTGAACCTCGTCATGAGGCCAGATGGTGTAATCGCGTGTTGCGAGGGCGGCAGTGGTGAGATCCTCTTCGGAGAAGGGAGGATGGTCGATCCAATTTGAGCCGCTATAGGCTTTAGAGAGAGCGACAGTGGTCTGGGGCAACGTGCAGACGCAAAACCCGAAACCTATGAGCAGAAACGCCTCGAGAAGGCAGGTGCAGAGGGTGACGATGGGAAGTTTGGCTCTCATGCCTGTGAAAAGTCGTTTGAACCGTTATCTGTCTCGCAATCTACCCAGAAGGTGGCAGCTGTAAACCCACCCGCGGCACCGCAGATGATCGCCTGAGGTCCGAGGCGGCTATAAACACCCTGGAAATGCCCGTTGAACAGCCAAAGACCATTCAGATTGTTGTAGGCCACCGGATCGCTTTCCACCGCTCCGTCGGGCAGGGTGTCAATACCGGTATCGGGGGGAAGCATCAGGCTGCGATAAGGGGTGATGTAGCTCTGTACGATGCAGGGAAATCCTGCGCGGCTATCGCGATAGCGCTCGATCACCTCTGACCACTCCACATCGCTTAAGCTACAACCAGCGAAAACCTGATCGGCTCCATAGTGGTCGCTCGGCTTGATGATCCAGCTATCTTTATGCTCGCGAATCTGGTCCATATTCACCTCGTCGCTGTTCAGAAACGCGGTGAGTGGGATAGTTTGTTCAATGAGGGAGATTTCCTCGGCATCGAGAAACGCGGTCGTCTCCGGTCGATAGAGCACCGAAAAGATTTGCTTATCATGGATGATGTGGCCGGCGAAACTGCCGATAAGAGCCACCTTTTCCGCACGTACGGCATTGATGAGATCCTGTGACTCCGACCAGTGATTGATTACATCGTTGGTGACGCAGCGACGCCATATGGCGTGAATAGGGTTGCCTTCGCCATCAAGGAGTTGCTCGCCATCGAAGCGTAGGTCGCGCACGTCGACGATCTCACAGGGGATCCCGTGCTTTTCAAAGCATTGCTTATAGAGATAGAACTCATCGATTATCGATTGCTCAAGGTAATCGCAGATGGCAACACGCGGCTCGGCCACTTTGTACTGGTAGCTGTCATAGATTCTCATGAATTCCTCAACCCAGGGATCGAAAAGATCCAGACCGGTGAGCCTATGGTTTTCGCCAAATACCTTGAAGCTTTCAGAATTTGTTATCGAGGCGGTCACTTCGCGATTCTCATTCATGCCGCTTGCACCATCCCCGTTGAACTCGCAGAAGTGCAGTCGATAATCCTCTTCGTTTAAAAAGACGTCGATGCGAGCAAAGGGCAAAACGGCGTCATAGCCTCGAGGAAGCAAAAGCAGTTCGACCAAGCGCTCATCGTAGGAAAACACCTGACGATAATCAGGGTCGTCCCAATAGCGCTGGATCACCTTGCATAAAATGCGGTGCATCGTCTGCGCCGTGTATTTCAAAACGTCATAGCTGCGCTGATTGAAAAGTTTAGGCACAAAGGAGGCTTCGATAACCTGGCCATGGAAGATGGCCGTGGAGTGCTGGAGATAATCATAGGCGGTGCGTCGAGAGTCGATATCGCCATCGAGGTGGTGGATGATATCAAAATACTCTTGGGTGTATGAAGCGTTCTCGGCCATGATACCCTCTCTTCTTCGCTTGCCGGTCGCGGTCTTAGCCATACGATAGGGTGAAGCTAGTGCTAAGCTATCCACTTCGATAATAAAACTTTCGTCGGCGCATTCCCAGCCGGCGATGGACCAGTGGACGGGCTTGAAGTATAACTTCACCTTCCAGGCTTGAAACACGGAATTGAGACACGGGAAGAGAGTAAGGGATATATATGGATAACAGCCATCGTGATTACGTATTCACCTCAGAGTCCGTGACTGAAGGACATCCGGACAAGATGTGCGATCAGATTTCTGATGCCATTCTTGACGCCATTATCAAAAAGGAGATCGATCTTCAGGCTGAAGGCTATATAGCCCCCAACGGGCGTCCCGCCGATCCCACTTTGATTCGTTGCGCCTGTGAAACCTTAGTTACCACGGGAACGGTTTTTGTCGCCGGTGAGATACGCACCCAAGCGTATGTGGATGTGCCCACCATCGTGAGAGATGTGGTGTGCCAGATCGGCTATGACCGCGCTAAGTATGGTTTTGATGGCCGTACCTGCGGCGTTCTTAATACCATTCATGAACAAAGTGCCGATATCGCCTTGGGTGTTGATAGCTCGCTTGAGGCGAAAAATGGTACCGCGAGCGATGCGTACGATTATGTAGGCGCCGGTGACCAGGGCATGGTTTTTGGATTCGCCTGTGACGAAACGGCGCCGCTCATGCCTCTGCCCCTGCATCTGGCCCATCGTCTTTCCGAGCGGTTGAGCGCGGTGCGTAAAGACCATACGCTGGACTTTTTGCGTCCTGACGGCAAGACCCAGGTGACTATTGGCTATGAGGATGGTCGTCCGGTTAGGGTGGATCGAGTCCTCGTCTCCACTCAGCATGCCGAAGATATTAGCCCTGAGGCTTTAAGAGAGGCCCTCATCGAAACGGTGGTGGAACCGGTGCTCAAAAACGAGGGCATCCCACTGGCGCCTGAGGGGCAGATCCTTATCAATCCAACCGGGCGATTCGTCATCGGCGGCCCCATGGGCGATTCGGGCTTGACCGGCAGAAAAATTATCGTCGATAGCTATGGCGGCGCAGGTCGTCACGGTGGCGGCGCGTTTTCAGGCAAGGATTGCACCAAGGTGGACCGCTCTGGCGCCTATGCCGCACGCTGGGTAGCGAAAAACGTTGTTGCCGCGGGGCTTGCTTCCCGTTGCGAGGTGCAGATCGCCTATGCCATCGGCATGGCTCGGCCGGTTTCGGTTATGGTCGACACCTTTGGCACCGGAACAGTCGATGAGTCGCTCATCACCAAAGCGATCACGGAAGTCTTTGATCTGCGGCCTGCTGCTATTATCGATGCGCTGGATCTCTGGCGCCCGATCTATCAAAAGACGGCCGCCTATGGTCATTTTGGTCGTGAATTACCTGAGTTTTTATGGGAGCGTACCGATAGAGCTGACGCTTTGCGCCAGGCTTGTGGCTTAGCGTAACTGGTATCATGGAAGTCTCTTTGCCTGTCTCCCAAGGGATTTTGCCATGAGACTGGCATCGGTCATCCTCGATATCAATACCCAGGCACTCGATAAGGCGTACACCTATCTTGTTCCCGAGCAAAGCTCGGAGCTTGATGAGCGGGTGCAGATCGGCTCGTGCGTGGTCGTTCCCTTCGGTGGACGAAAGGCTGTCGGCTTTGTCATCGACCTAAGATCCGATGCTCAGGAATTAGAGTCTTCATCAGGGACAACCGTAAAACTTAAAGCCATCGAACGGGTTATCTCAAAGCCCTACTTCAGTGCGCTTGGAGCCGCTTGTGCCCAGTTTTTGGCTTCTCGTTATATCGCACCGCTTTCCGCCTGCGTCCGACTTTTCACGCCTCCCGGCGGGGTGGCAAGGATGGTGCGAGATCGGGGCGGCTTTTGGCGTTTGGAAAAACCGAGCATAGGGGAAGTTGATGACCGCTGGGTGGTGCCAGGTCCGGCTTTTGAGGAATTCCGCTGTCGCAAAAACGCGGTGAAGCAAGGGGCTATCGTCGATGCTCTGCGTGATGGCGAGCTGCGCGTAGCGGAATTAAATGCCCAGTTTGGTAATGTGACGGCAAGCCTGAAGGGGCTCGAGCAAAAAGGCGTTGTGCGCATTGAGCATCGCCGCCGTTTTCGGGGGGACAATCTTGCCAGTCACGAGGGCTTGAGGCAAAACGACTTAAAGGCTTCTGACGGTTTGGATCAAGAATCGGACGGCTTATCCCAAAAATCCAAACGGCTTGAACAAGTCATCACTAGTGATGCTGTGCCGATGACACCGTTTCGTTCTCAGTTCTCGGCGTTGGTTTTGACCGATGGGCAGGCTAAAGCGCTTGAACTCATCGATCGTGCACGCAAGGCTGCATGTGGTCAGGTGGTGCTTGTCGATGGTGTGACCGGATCCGGCAAGACCGAAGTCTACCTCCGCGCGATCGAGACTACGCTGAACGAGGGAAGAAACGCTATCGTCCTCGTACCAGAAATCTCGTTGACCCCGCAAACGGTAGCTCGATTCAGAGGGCGCTTTGGCGATACCGTGGCGGTTCTTCATTCGCGTATGGGCTCTGGCGAGCGATATGATCAATGGGACTTCATTCGGAGCGGCGCCGCGAGAGTCGTGGTGGGCGCGCGAAGTGCTCTCTTTGCCCCTCTCGACAATGTGGGTCTTATTGTGATCGATGAGGAGCATGAGAGCAGCTATAAGCAGGAGAGCGCCCCGCGATACCTCAGCCGCGACGTAGCTGAGTGGATGGTAAAGCAAACATCGGGTGTCTTGGTGCTTGGCTCGGCAACACCTTCCATCGAGGCTCTCTATGCGGCTTCGCATGATCCTGATTGGCACCATGCTCATTTGGATGAGAGGGCGAATCGGAAATCTCTTCCTGAAATCAAGGTCGTGGATATGGCCGCGGAGTTTCGTAAGGGAAGCCGCGCAATGTTTTCTCGGGAGCTTACCGAGGCACTTCGCCGTGAACTTTCCCAAGGTCGTAAGGCAGTACTTCTGCTCAATCAGCGTGGATTCGCGAAGTTTCTCCTGTGCCGGGATTGTGGCTTTGTGCCGAGTTGTCCTTCTTGTTCCACCGCTTTGACCTATCACGAAAAAGATCGGAGGCTTGTTTGCCACCACTGCGGTCATCAAGAAGCCGTGCCCCGTCTTTGTCCGGAGTGTGGCTCTCCCTATTTGAAAATGTTTGGGGCCGGAACCGAGAGAGTCGAGCACGAGCTGCGAAGCCTGCTTGACGGCCTCGATGGTGTGGGACCGTCGGTGCCAATTATCAGGATGGATCGCGATACGACTGCTACGAAAGGAGCCCATGAGCGTTTGCTCGAGGCGTTTGGTAAAGCGGATGCCGCTGTTTTACTGGGCACCCAGATGATCGCGAAGGGTTTGGACTTTGACGATGTGACCTTAGTGGGAGTCATCAATGCCGACACCCAGTTGAACCTGCCAGACTATCGCTCAGCTGAGCGCACCTTCGATCTGATCGAGCAGGTGGCGGGCCGTGCGGGTAGGGCGGAATTGCCTGGTGAGGTTTACATTCAAACCTACGAGCCGGACAATCCTGCGATCAAAGCCGCAGCTCACTATGATCGCCAGGCGTTTCTCGACAGCGAGCTGCCCAAGCGCAGGCTTTTGGGTTACCCTCCCTTTGTCCGCATGGCAAACATTCTAATCTGGGGTAAGGATTCAAAAGAGACGGAGGCCGCGGCGAGGGATCTTTACCTGAGAATAAAGGACCTGCTCACGGGTAGTACAGAAACCGAAACGTGGGAACTGCTCAGTCCAACGCCATGTGTTTTGGAAAGGCTTCGAGGCGCCTATCGTTGGCATATCCTCGTAAAGAGTCCGCTTAATGCGGAACCCTCTTCGGTGCTTGAGCCGTTTTTCCGAAGTCGACCGGCGGATGAGCGGGTCTCTATGGCGGTGGATGTTGACCCCGTTGATCTTCTCTAACGAGAGATGCCTGAGGAGGAGACCTTGTTTTCTATGCAAAAATGTTGTATATTAATTGGTCGAATTTTTCCGCCCAGATATGGTTGGGTTTGATATAAAGAAGTCTTTCAAGGAAAGGTTTTCGCGTGCCAAAATCTTCTGCCGAAACGAAAAGCACGACATCAAAGCCAAAATCGGAAGCTACGAAATCCACTAAAGCCAAAACTCAAAAGAAACCTGCAACCGCTCAAGCTGCTCAAACGGAAGATGCTTCTCAAGCATCTAAGACGACGAGTTCTTCGAAGACTACCAAGTCGGCTAGTACTTCGAATACTACTAAGACAGCTGGTTCAAAGGAGACCAAGTCGACTAGTGCTTCGAAGACTAGCAAAGCAACTAGTACGTCCAAGGACTCTAAGGCAGCTGCCCCTAAAGCTTCTAGCGCTGCCAAGACTGCTACCAAGGCTGCTAAGGCAAAAGCAGCGACGGACGCTGCCAAAACATCCAAGGAGTCAAAGGCATCTAAGTCAACTAAGGCATCCAAATCTTCCGATGCCCCTAAAGCTAAGGCCTCTAAAACCCTTAAAGCCACACTGGATGATGCCGCAGAGAGCTTGGAGGACTTAAGTCTGGACATCGCCGATGACCAGGATCTCGATGGCAATGACGTGGATGGTGGCGATATCGATAGCGCCGCTGCGGATCTTTCTGATGAGAAGATAGACGCCGAGCTTGAGACCGACGAGGATCTGCTCGACGGAATTCCAGAGGAGGAGCTTAAGGCCACGGTCGATGTCACGTTGCCCAAGGTGAGAAGCCCGCGCGCCAAGGCAAAATCCCGCAAGCGAGTAGTTGATTCCTCGGTAACCATGCTTACCGGTGATCCGGTGCGTATGTATCTTAAGGAGATCGGCAAAGTGCCGCTTTTGACTGCCGCCGAGGAAATCGACCTTGCTATGAAGATCGAGGCCGGTGTCGCAGCCACCGACGAACTAGAAAAAGCCGACGATGATGGTATTGAGCTGGATCGTCGTGAAAAGCGTCGCCTTAGTCGTATCGAGCAGGTTGGGCTGGATGCCAAACAACAGCTTATCGAAGCGAACCTTCGCTTGGTGGTATCTATCGCTAAGCGCTACGTTGGACGCGGCATGCTTTTCCTGGACCTCATCCAAGAAGGTAACCTTGGCCTGATTCGTGCGGTAGAAAAGTTCGACTACACCAAGGGCTTTAAGTTCTCCACGTATGCGACCTGGTGGATTCGTCAGGCTATCACACGTGCTATTGCCGACCAAGCTCGTACCATTCGCATTCCGGTGCATATGGTCGAAACCATAAACAAGTTGGTGCGCATTCAGCGTCAGCTTCTTCAGGATTTGGGTCGCGAGCCCACTCCCGAGGAAATCGGTGAGCAGATGGGCATATCAGCCGAGCGTGTTCGTGAGATTCAAAAGATTTCTCAGGAGCCGGTATCCCTTGAGACGCCCATTGGCGAAGAGGAGGATTCCCAGCTGGGAGACTTCATCGAGGATGACGCAGCAGTGGTGCCTCCTGATGCCGCCTCTTTCTCCATGCTGCAGGAGCAGTTGGGTAAGGTTCTTGACGGCCTCGCCGAACGAGAGCGTAAGGTTATTTCGCTTCGCTTTGGTTTGGAGGATGGCCATCCGCGAACTCTTGAAGAGGTGGGTCGCGAATTCGGCGTTACGCGCGAACGTATTCGCCAGATTGAATCCAAGACCTTGGCAAAGCTTCGTCATCCCTCTCGCTCGAGCAAGCTCAAGGATTATCTCGAAGATTAACCCCCGAAAGACTAATTCATCGGGGGTGTTAACCCATATTGAGCTTGACGCGCAAGATCCGAGTCAAGGATTGGTCAACGCGCTCCTCGCTGATGTCGCCTCGTGAAAGAGCATCTAAGATTCCCTGGTAGGCTGCCTGAAAGTCCTGAGGCATCAGGATCATGTCAACACCTGCTTGAAGCGCGACTACTCCTACCTCTGAACTTTCAAAGGAAGGCTCGATCGCGCCCATCTCCAGCGCATCGGTGATGACAATACCCTTAAACCCTAGTTTATCGCGGAGCAGTCCCGTGACGATGTCAGGGGAGAGGGAAGCGGGCAGTCCATTGTCGGTGGCATTTGGAGTCAGAAGATGTCCGACCATTATCATGGGAACTCCCGCGTCAATGGCCGCTTTGAAGGGCACCAACTCTACCTGCATCATCTCATCAATGGTCGCATTGGTAGAAATGGAACCATCATGGCTATCGCCGACGGCAGCGCCAATGCCTGGGAAGTGCTTTGCACAGCACAGTATTCCGCTATCGAGAAAGCCTTCCACCTGCGCCTGCACCATAGAAGCCACCAATTGCGGATCAGCTCCGAAGCTCCGCCGCTTCATCGTGTCACTCTCGGGATTGTTCGCCACATCGGCATCAGGGGCAAAATCGAGATTAAAACCAAGGTCTCGTAGATAATTTCCTATCGTCTCTGCAATGGTCTTTGCTTCGGCGGGATCTCCCTCCTCACCGACGATAGCCATATCTCCAGGATTTGGAACATCAAATCCTTCTCTGCCGCCGATTCGTGTTACCGTGCCACCTTCTTCATCAACGCACAGAAAGATAGGCAGGCCGTTTGCGTCCTTCGCAAAGCGGGCGGTGTTGGAAAGCAGTTCTTTTGCTTGATCAGACGATGTGAGATTGTCGGCGAAATAGACGATTCCACCCACGGGATAATTCTTGAGCGCTTCTTGGGTAGTGGATCCCGCTTGAATGACCGTATCCACCCCGGTGATGCTTTCAGGGCGCACGACAAACAGCTGGGCTACCTTCTGCTCAAGGCTCAGTCCTCGCAGTGTCTCCTGCACCTTTTGCTCAAGAAGTTCTTCGGCTGTGGGTTGATGGTTGTCATCAGCTGCAGGAGAACTTTCATCGGGGTTTGTGGATGATTGAGAGCCAGCCTCGGTACTTCCTTGGTCATTAGCGCTATCACTACTGGTGCAAGACCCAAGAAGTAAGGTCATGCTCAAGCAAAGAGCAGCGATCCAAAAGAAACTCAAACAAGTAACGACGATGTGCGACGAACGTGACGCATTACGTGAAAACGCTTGGTTAGGGGAAGGTGAATAAGCATTAACCATGGGTGAAGTCCATTCAAAACTTTTGGATTTATACCTCATGCGTAGTATAGCTTCTTTGCGTTTCGAGGAATTTCCTTCAGCTACCACGAATTAACCCTTGCTTAGGGGGGTGAAAAGGTTTTATACTTTGAAGTCGCGTCTTTCGGCAATCAGAAGAACAGCCGAAG
>CANRPV010000007.1 GCA_947632575.1 uncultured Eggerthellaceae bacterium
CACGCTTGAAACCGAAGAGCTTTCCTCTCAGGTTGATGCTGCCCGCACCGAAGGCAGCAAACTGGAATTGCAGCAGAGTTCGCTCGCGAATTCCGCAAGGATCCGGGATTCAGCGGCGGCTATGGGCATGATCGCTCCTGAGCAGATCGACTACATCAACCTCACCGATGACATCGTCGCTGTGGATGCCAGCGGTGCGTTATCTCTTTCCGGAAGCGTCGCTCGGGCGGCAGGGGTTTAAAAGGGGATTGCGCCATGAGCAGGCGTGCCCGTAACAGATTTTCGTCAGACCGCCGCGAGCGGTCTGTCTATCCTTCTCGTCGTGTGGGCGGATCCGCTTACGCGACGGATTCCTTTTCGGTACCTCGGCGCATGGGTACCGTTTTGTCGGTATTCCTCTTTTTAGCCGTCGTCTTTTTCCTTCGACTCTTCTACCTCCAAGTCATGGTGTCCGACACGTACACGGCCATGGCGGTGGAATCACGTACGATCAGCTTTTCCACGACGCCACGGCGCGGCACCATCTACGATCGTAACGGCATCGTGCTCGCTACCAGCGTGGATGCGACGACCATTTACGCCAATCCTGCTGAAGTGACCGATCCTATGGGGGAAGCCGCTCAACTTGCCGCTCTTCTCGGAGGAGAGATCAACGATTACGCCACGAAGCTCGGTAATCGGGACACCACGTTTGTCTACATCAAGCGTCAAGCCGATGTCGAGGTGGCCGAGCAGGTCAAAACGCTCAATCTCGCCGGCGTCTACTTCATCGCCGACACTCGCCGCGACTATCCCAACGGTTCCGTAGGCGCCCAGGTCGTGGGCTATTGCAACGTCGACGGCGAGGGCATTACCGGGCTTGAGCTGCAATACAACGACATCCTCAAAGGCACTCCCGGCACCTATGTGGCCGAGAGGGGCGAATCGGGTACTCCCATTCCGGGCGGCGTTCATCAGGAGGTGCCCGCTGTCGACGGCACTGACATCATGATCTCGCTGGATATCAAGCTTCAAAACTGCGTGGAGCAAATTCTCGCCGAGGATTCTGCTCCCATGGGTCCGGCCGATGGCAGTTCGATCATCATGGACTCCGAAACCGGAGAGATCCTCGCCATCTGTTCGCTACCTTACATGGATCCCAACAATATGGCGGAGTCCGCTACCGGTTCAGACCAGGTTAAAGCGATCACTCAGGCCTATGAACCCGGTTCGATCTTCAAAACCGTCTCGGTTCTCAGGATTCTTGAGAACAAGACCATGGGACCGGATGATGAGCTTTTCTGCCCGGCGACCATCGAAGCCGACGGCTACACCGTCTCCGACGCTCATGAGCGTGGGGATGCGACGTTTACCTTAAGGCAGATCCTCGATCAGTCGTCCAACGTGGGTGTTTCGCTTGCCACCGAGAAGATGGGATTCGATGAGCTCTACGACGCCATCCTCGACTACAACTTCCATAAGTCCACCGGCGTCGACTATCCGGGTGAGGCCATCGGCTTTCTGCAGCCATTTGAGAGCTGGGCCAAGATCACGGGTTACAACATAAGCTTTGGCCAGGGCCTTTCGGTTACTCCGCTTCAACTCGTGCGTTTTTACGGCGCCATCATGAATAACGGTATTGAGGTGACCCCGCACTTCCTCATCAGCAAGCCGCAAACCCAGGAGACGATCACCTATCCTCGTGATCGGGTGACGAAGGATCAGGAGGCTTTGGAGACGCTTCGGGGAATGCTTCGGACGGTCGTGAGCGACGGCACCGGTGAGGCCGCCGCCATCGAAGGATTCGAAGTCGCCGGCAAGACCTCCACGGCCGAGATCGCCGCTGACGGCGGCTACAAAAATGGCGTGTACAACCTTGGGTTCATCGGCTTTATCGACCACTCCAACAGTCCACTCGTGTGCTTTGTGGGCTTGAACGAGGTCTACGGCATGGCTCAGACGACCCATATATTTAACGATATAATGGAGAAGGCAATTGAGCTGTATAACATTTCGCCAGAATAGGGGCGGCTTTTATGAGTAAGCCATGCGCTGAGCTATTTAAGGGCATAGAATGCACGATCATCGGTAATCCTCGGGAAGAGGTAAGCGGTCTCGCTTACCGAAGCGATAAAGTGGTTCCCGGGGATGTTTTCTTCTGTATCGTCGGTTTCACCACCGACGGCCATAGTTTTGCCCAAGATGCCATCAACCGTGGTGCGAAGGTCCTCGTGGTGGAGCGTAAGCTCTATCTGGCCGATGCCACCGATGTTACGCTTGTAGTCGTTTCCGATTCCCGTAAAGCGATGGCCTGTGCTGCCGCCAACTACTACGATCATCCGTCCGCTCGTATGCAATTGGTGGGCATCACCGGTACCAATGGTAAAACCACCACCACCTATTTGGTGGACGCGATCGCCCGCTGCGCCGGTCAGCGAACCGGCATCATCGGAACCATCGGAAACACCATAAACGGCGTGTTCGAGAAGTCCGAGCACACCACACCCGAATCTCCTGACCTGCAGAAGCTTTTCGCGCGCATGGTCAAGGAGGGAGTGGATGTAGCCGCTATGGAGGTGAGCTCTCACGCGCTTGACCTGGAGCGCACCTGGGGTAGCGACTTCGCGGTGACAGCCTTTACCAACTTGACCCAGGATCATCTGGATTACCATCACACCTTCGACGCCTACTTTGAGGCGAAGGCCCTCTTGTTCTCCTCCGATTATCCGGCTGTCCGGGTTATCAATATCTCGGACAAGTGGGGACAGAAGCTTCTCGAGCGCTGTAGTCGTTCGGGGGATGAGATCATCACCACGGGCCTCGGAAGACAGGCTCAGATCTATCCTCTGGAAATTCATTACGGCGCCACCCATACCGATCTGGTTCTCAGTGTCAAAGGGGATCGCTGCGCGTTGAGCTATCCCTTGGTCGGCCGTTTCAACGTGGAAAACGTCATGACGGCGTTTGCCATAGGCCTTGCGCTGGATTACAGCCCCGAGTTGATCGTTAAGGCCTTAAGCGGCGTCTCTCCGGTGCCTGGCCGTCTTGAGCGGGTGGGCGCTAACGCAAGCGATGGTCCTACGGTCTATGTGGACTACGCCCATACTCCCGATGCGCTCGCGAAGGCGATCGATGCCATCCGGGAGCTCAATCCGCGCTCTCTTACGGTGGTGTTTGGTTGCGGAGGCGATCGTGACGCGAGCAAGCGGCCTCTCATGGGACAGAAGGCTTTAGCCGCGGATTACGCGGTGGTTACCTCGGATAATCCGCGGACCGAAGATCCGCTCGCAATCATCGACGACATCGTCGCCGGTATGGGCGAAGGTACGGGTCGCTTCGAGGTGGAACCAGACCGGCGCCGCGCCATCGCGCTGGCTCTCAAGAGATCCCAAGCGGGCGATGCGGTACTGATCGCCGGCAAGGGTCATGAGGATTATCAACTGATCGGATCAGAGGTGCGTTCCTTTGACGATCGTCAGGTCGCCTCTGAGCTTTTGAACGAAATCTTGCAGCAGTCCTCAGGCAAAGGCGGCGATGCCTAGGTGCGTCTTAACGCAAAGCAGATCGCCAACTACACGGGAGGAAGCTTCGTCGTCAGTCCGCTGGAGGGTGCGGCGCTCCTGACAAGCATTACCTGGGATTCACGTGAGGTGGAGCCGGATGGGCTGTTTGTGGCACTGGCAGGCGAGCGCGTCGACGGTCATGATTTCATCGACCAGGCGCTTCAAGCTGGTGCTCGTGGAGTCTTGGTGACCCAAGCGCCGCCTCATAACACGTGTCTGCTGGCTCAGGAAATGGGTGCCGCCATCATCGAGGTGCCCAACACGTATACGGCTATTACCGACTTGGCGCGGGTTTGGCGTGACCATCTCAAGGGAAAGGTGATCGCACTGACCGGCTCCACCGGTAAGACCACCACGAAAAACCTCATGCGCGATGTGATCGCCGCGGAGCATTCCGTGGTGGCCACCAAGGCTAACCAGAACAACGAACTAGGTGTTCCTCGCACGATTCTTGCGGCAAACCCCGAGACCGAAGTGGTCTTGGTGGAAATGGGGATGCGAGGCTCTGGTCAAATAGCGGAGCTCTGCGATCTGGTGCGTCCTGATTGGGGACTGATCACCAACGTGGGAAAAAGCCACATAGAGCTTTTGGGAAGCGTTTCGGCTATAGCCTCCGCGAAGGCGGAGCTTTTCGAGGCGCTGCCGGATGGGACAGGACGAGCCTTCGTCAACGGGGCCGATCCTCACGCGGATTTCCTCTGCGAGCAAGCTGATCTCTTTGAGCGTCATATAAGTGTCGTGGGCTTTGATGGAAGCGGCGTGGGCGATCTCATGGACGTTCGCAAGCGCTCGCTTGAGGCGGACGCCTATCTGTGGGCTGAGGACATCGAACTCGACGATCAGGGAAGAGCCAGCTTTGTGCTCTGCGCTCAGGGTTTTGATAAAGAAGAGCATGACAATCTTTGGAAACGCCCCTGCCATTGCGGCCTTCAGGGGCTCCATAACGTGGCCAACGCCTGCGCCGCCGCCTCGGTGGGCCTGGCGCTTGGTATGAGACTTGACACCATCGCCCAGGCGTTAAACGCTTCGGTGCCCGAAAGTGGACGCCAGGAAGTGCTCGAGGCGCGAGGCGGTTATACGGTCATCAACGACGCCTACAACGCGAACCCGGATTCCATGCGGGCTTCCCTTGCAACGTTTTGCTCCCTGAAGATTTCGGGAAAACGCTATGCGGTACTCGGTGACATGGGAGAATTAGGAGATTTCGCCGAGGCGTGTCATCGGGGCATAGGTGCCGATGTGGCCCAGCTTCCCCTCGATGAACTTATTTGTGTCGGTGAGCTTTCGCAACTTATCGCTGACGGGGCCTTGGATTCTGGTATGGATCCTGCCAAAGTGGTAAGAGCTGATAGTATCGCCGATGTGCTCGGGGAATTGGATATCGCTTTGGAGCCAGGAGATGCCGTGCTGGTAAAGGGCTCCCATTTCATGGGATTGAATCGTGTGGTAGAAGGGCTGGTCAACTAACTTGTTTGATATTTTTGCCCCATATCCCACCTTCCTCATCTTCCTCGGCGTTTTCGTTTCGATGATTCTCACGATGCTGCTCATGCCGGCTTGGATTCGCTTCCTGCTGTCCAGTCATATAGGTCAGCAAGTCCGAGCCGATGGTCCCTTGAGCCACTTGGTCAAGCAGGGAACGCCCACTATGGGCGGCGTGATCATGCTGATCAGCGTTATCGTTGTGACCTTTATTGCCGGTGCTCCGACGCCTGAGACCTATCTGCTTTTAGGGGCGACGGTTTTAACCGGTGTGCTTGGCCTCATTGACGACGCCTCGAAAGTGGCCCATGAGCGTTCACTCGGGCTGACGCCGGCGGCGAAGCTGGTCGGTCAATTCGCCATTTCAACGGTTTTCATCCTGTTCGCCGTCAACACGATCGGTATCGAGCCGACCGTGACCATTCCCTTCGTCTGCACCGTTGATCTGGGTATATGGACTACGGTGGTGCCGCTGTTCGGCGGGATCGCGATACCGTGGCTCTATCTTTTGCTCGTGAATATCCTGCTTGTCGGACTTTCCAACGCCGTCAACCTGACCGATGGCCTTGATGGTCTCGCGTCGGGGTCGGTCATGATCGTGATGCTCGTCATGGCTGCCATCGCCTTCCGTTCGAATCTTTTGGAGCCGGCGATCTTCTCGGCGACGCTGGCCGGAACCTGCATCGGATTTCTGTGGTTTAACTCCCATCCTGCTGACATCTTCATGGGGGATACCGGATCGCTTGCCCTCGGTATGGCTTTTGGCTGTCTTGCCGTCGTGACCAAGACCGAATTCGTCTCCATCATCATCGGTGGTTTGTTTGTGGCCGAGGCTCTGTCGGTCATGATCCAAGTGTTTTATTACAAGCGTACGAAGAAGCGCATCTTCCTCATGGCGCCGCTCCATCACCATTTCGAAAAGAAAGGGTGGAGTGAGACCAAGGTGGTCGTGCGATTTTGGATTATCTCAGGTGTGTTAGCCGCTCTTGGATTTTCGATATACTTCGCTTACTCTTTCTTCATAGGGTAGGGCGGGGAGGAAACGCAGCATGAACCAAGAACTTCTCCCACAATTCAACAAAGCTTATAAAAACCTCGGGCGCGTGTTGGTGTTGGGTTTGGGACGCAGCGGCAAGGCCGCGGCGCTCTATCTCCAAGGGCTTCTGGGCACGCGGGTGGAGAGCCTTGCGGTGGCCGCGGGGAAATTCAGCGCCGATGCTCAGGCGTGGGCTGAGGGCAATCTGCGATCTGAGGTGTTGGTGCTCTTCGACCACGAAACGATCGAAGGTGACTATGACCTCTGCGTGGCGAGCCCCGGTATCTCGGAATTCTCGGACTTCTATCGCAGCGCCCAGGCGGCAAGCGGCGAGATCATAAGTGAAGTGGAACTGGCGTGGCGCGAAAGCCCCCAACGCCTGAAATGGGTCGCGGTCACCGGCACCAACGGTAAAACCACCACGACAGCTCTCTGCGCTCATCTGCTCCAGACCTCAGAGCTGAAGGCTTTAGCCGTGGGCAACATCGGCAACACCGCTATTGAGGCGCTCGCTGCCCATGCTGATGTGTTGGTGGCTGAAGTCTCATCCTACCAGCTCGCCTCCACGCGGGATTTTGCTCCCGATGTGGCTGTTGTCTTAAACATAACGCCCGATCATCTCCATTGGCATCAAAGTCTTGAGGCCTACGAGGCGGCAAAGTGGAAGGTCTTAGACAAGCTTTCGACGAGACCTCACGCCTATGCGGTTCTCGATGCCGTCAATGACGCCGTACGGCGGAAGCTGAAGCAACTGAAGGCTTTGGATGCTCAAACTCGAGGCTTTGGGCTTTTCGCTTTGGGTACCTGCGATGGCATCACCGGAAATATGAGCAAGAACTGCTCAAACCCCGTTTCCAGTGCGGGCTATCTCGCTGAAGACGGCATGCTGACGCTGGTCTTAGAAGGAAAAGAGCACAAGCTTCTGTCCGAGGATGAGCTTGCCATCCGTGGTCGCCACAACGTAGAAAACGCTTTGGCGGCAGCGGCGGCGGCGCTGATCTTAGGGGTGTCGGATGAGGCGCTTCGTCGGGGACTTGCCAGCTTTGAGCCTCTGGAGCATCGTATCGAGCCCTGTGGTTCTGTTGGCGGAGTCGCCTGCTACAACGATTCGAAAGCCACCAATGTGGACGCTACGCTCGTGGCTTTAACGGCGTTTGGCCTCACGAAACCCATCGTGTTACTTGGAGGTCGCGATAAGGACACCGACTTGAATGAGCTGGTTTCCGCCTGCGAAACATCCTGTCAGGCGGTGGTTTGCTTTGGAGAGTCTCGCGAGCGTTTCCTGCAAGCCTTCCAAGGCGCGGCGATTCCCGTACTGAAGGCCGATCATATGGCCGATGCGCTGGATACCGGACTTTCGATCGCCAAGCCTGGCGATGTGGTCTTGCTCTCTCCGGCCTGTGCTTCCTTTGATGAGTTCAAAGACTTCGAGGAGCGGGGACGCATCTTCAAGAAGCTCGTCGCGGAAAAGGCAGCAAAAGCGCCTCAAATCTCAGGTGATGCGGACAAGCCCCAAGGTGATGCGGACAAGCCCCAAGATGCGCTGGGCGCAGCCGATGAGAAATCAGGAGCTCCGCAATGAGCGCACGGCGAGAAAAATCCATACCCGCCGCGATCCAAGGTCCTCGCATTTTGCTTTTGCTCTGCGTTCTCGCTTTGACCCTGATGGGTCTAGTGATGGTGTTTTCTGCCTCTTCCATCAGCGCTATCGATAGCGGAATGTCCGCGAACCACTATTTCGTGTCTCAGGTCATTTATGTCGTGGTCGGCATAGCAATCGCCTGGGCTTTATGGAAAGTGGTGCCCTATCGTTTTTGGACTAGTCAAGCCGTCTGGGGCATTTGGCTTGCGGCCATGGCCCTCATCGTGCTCACGGCGCTGTTCGGCGATGAGTACTACGGTGCAAAGCGCTGGCTTTCCATCGGCGGCTTTTCTCTTCAGCCATCGGAGTTCGTCAAGATTGCCATGCTGCTGCTGGCTATTAGGTTCATGAGCCAGTATCAAGAAGGTGATGCGTCTTTAGGCCAGTCGTTGGTCAAAGCGATCCTCTTCATCCTCATTCCGCTCATGGTCATGTACAAAGCTCAATCTGACTTAGGCACGACCTTGATCTGCCTTGTCGGTATCTATGCGGTGATGTGGGTGGGCGGTGTACCTATGAAATACATGGGCCTGCTGGCTCTTCTCGCCGTGGGATTTTTCATATTCGCCGTCGTCGGCAGCGGTTATCGCTCGGGACGTATGGTGTTTCTCGATCCCTGGAACGACGGCGAGGGTGGCTACGGGAGTGGCTATAACATCATTCGCTCCTACTACGCCATCGCCCAGGGAGGATTGTTTGGAGTGGGACTGGGGAATTCCCATGAAAAGTTCCAGTACCTCTTCGGCTCGGAAAGCGACTTCATTTTCGCCATTCTAAGCGAAGAGTTGGGCATGTTCGGCGCGCTTGTCGTGATCGCCCTTTTCGTCGGTGTGCTGGTAGCCGGCATACGCCTGGCTCTTACCTCCGATGATCCCCAAGGCACGATGATCGCCGGAGGATGTACGATCATGCTGGTATTTCAGGCCTTCTTAAACATCGGTGTGGTCATAGGCGTGCTTCCCACCACGGGAAAACCACTTCCCTTTATTTCCGCGGGTGGTTCCTCTATGCTTGCCTCCATGATCATGATCGGCCTTGTGCTTGCGGTTTCCAAAGGATCTGAGTCCAACGTCTACGAGCAGAGACGCGATGACCTGCGAATCGTTCAGCAGGAAAGGAGCAGCGATGCTGGCAGTTTTGTCAGGCGGCGGAACAGCCGGACATATTAACCCAGCCCTTGCTCTTGCGGAGGAACTTAAACAACGAGGGGTTGAGGTCAAATTCGCCGGCACGCCTCAGGGCGTCGAAAGCCGTCTGGTGCCTTTGGCGGGCATTGACTTCACTCCCTTTGAAGCGTCGGGATTTAACCGCAGCCATCCGACGACCATTGTCAAAGGCGTTCACAAGATAGCCAAGAGCACCAAGCAGGCGAAGCAGTGGTTTGATCGGATCAAACCTGATGTAGTCGTGGGATTCGGCGGCTATGTGTCCATTCCCGTCGCCCATGCTGCCGAGGCGAACGGTATTCCCGTCGTCATCCATGAGCAGAACTCGGTTATGGGTATGGCTAATCGCTATCTGGCGAAGAAGGCCCAGGCGGTCTGTGTTACCTACGCCCAAGCCGCTGAGAATTTGCCCGATAAGAGTAGGGTCAAGGTTACCGGCAATCCGGTGCGTCGTGCCGTCATCGAGGCGAGCCGCGAGGTGGGTCGTGAAATGCTCTCAATCCCTGAAGACGACCTGATGCTTTTGGTCTTTGGCGGCAGTTTAGGAGCCCGCCATATCAACGAGGCGGTCTGCGCTCTCAAATCGGATCTTTTGGCCAAAGAGCACCTCTCCATCGTTCATATCACAGGTCCTAAGGAACTGGAAAGCGTCCAAGAGGCTTTGAACTTGACTGAGGAAGAGGCTAAGCGCTGGCAGCTCATGGGTTATCAGGATCGTATGGGGGAGACCTTGGCGGCGACCGACGTGATCGTCTCGCGTGCGGGCGCATCGTCGTTGGCTGAGATATCGGCTCGAGCTATCCCGGCTTTACTCGTGCCCTTTCCCTATGCGACAGAAGACCACCAGACTACCAACGCCCTTGCTTGGGTAGAGGCGGGTTGCGCTTACATGATGCCGGACAATGAGCTGGATAGCTTCGAGTTCAAAGATAAGCTGATGAGGCTTATTGACTCTCCCGAGCTCAGAGACCAGATGCGTAGTGCCGCTCTTAGCCAAGAGACCGCCAACGCAGCGGCTAACTTGGCAGATGTTGTGATGGCAGCAGCGAGGGCTTAGTCCCTTGGATTACAATAGGGTCTCCGTAAAGCCTTCGGAAAGAGAATCTATGGAAGAGACTAATCGTCCCGCCTTGCATTTTATTGGCATCGGCGGTGTGGGTATGAGTGGAATCGCGCGGGTCGCCATCGACCAAGGCTATAAGGTTAGCGGTTCGGATCTCAAGGAAAATTTCTACACGAAATCGGTCAGGGATGCTGGCGTCGAGGTGTTTGTGGGCCATAAGGCCTCGCAGGTGCCCGAAGGCAATCCTATCATCGTCGTGTCCACGGCCATCTTGGACAACAATCCTGAGTTGGTGGAAGCCAAACGGCGAGGGCTTGAGATCCGCCATCGTTCGGAGATGCTGGTAGAGCTTGGAAAGGGACTGACCACCTTAGCGGTGGCGGGAACGCATGGCAAAACTACGACTTCTTCGATGCTCGCGAGCACCATGGCTGCTATGGGGCTTGACCCCACCTTCCTCATCGGCGGCACGGTGAGAAGTTTCGGGAGCAATTCCCACTCGGGCACGGGCAAATACTACGTGGTCGAAGCTGATGAGAGCGACAAGTCCTTCACCAATCTGGCTCCCTCGGCGGTGATCGTGACCAACATCGAAGCTGATCATCTGGATCACTACAAGGATCTCGATGAGATTTACGAGCTTTTCTGCGACTTCATCGATCAGTTGCCCGAAGACGGCATCGCCGTGGTCTATGGTGACGACGAAAAGGTCATCCAAGTCGCCAAAGACGCCCAAAGGCCGTGGATAAGCTACGGCTTTGGCAAAGACTGCGACTCCCAGATACTTTCCTGGAAGGTCAATGGCTTAAGCGCCGAGTTCCAGCTGCGTCTGCCTAGTGGAAAGGTGGTCTCAAGCGCCATCAAACAAAACCCCGGTCGCCATAACGTTCTCAATGGGGCTGCGGTTATCACGCTTCTCGATGCACTTGGCTATGATGCGGCCGAGGCGGCCGACAAGCTGCGGGAATTTTCGGGGGTGCGTCGCCGCTTCGACAAGGTGGGCGAGGCCAAAGGCGTTACGGTGGTGGATGATTACGCCCATCATCCCACTGAGATCGCCGCTACGATCAAAGCGGCTAAAGAATTGGACTTCAATCACGTTCATGTGCTGTTCCAGCCTCATCGCTACACGCGGGCGAAGCTGTTCACCGAGGTGCTGCGGGATGATTTCGCTCGCGCCTTCGACGATGCGGACAGCGTCACGTTCATGGACGTGTATTCGGCGGGCGAGGTGCCCATCCCTGGTGTGACCGGTAAAACCTTCCTCAAGGTGGTGTTAGACCATCGCGGAACCGAGGGTGTGTATTACGTACCCGGCCTGATCGACGTGGCGCCGCATATGGCTTCTCTGGCCGAGGAGGGTGATCTGATCATCACCATGGGCGCGGGCGATGTGACCCTGTTCGGCTCTCAGATCGTCAACGCCTTGAAGAAGCAGGAAGAAGAGGGTCGCTCGTGACAGCTCGTCATGCCTCTCCCTTGCAATCCCTGTTGGTGGATAATCAGTTCGACGGGGATGTCTACGCCAATGAACCGCTTTCTCGTCATACGACCTACCGTATCGGAGGTCCGGCACGCTTCTATGTGCGAGTGGGGTCCATCAGCGCGCTTTCGAAATTGGTGGAAGTCTGCAATGAACATGGGATTGACTGGCTTATATTAGGACGCGGCTCTAATCTACTCGTATCCGACCAGGGGTTTTCCGGCGTCGCCATCTCGCTTGGAAGAGATTTTCGCAGCTATAAGGTGGATGAGGAGCAAAACCGCTTCCTCACGGGCGCGGGAGTGGCGCTTTCGGCCATCGTCCAGGAAGCTTTCCGGCGAAATTACGCGGGTTTGGAATTTGCCGTGGGAACACCCGGCACCATCGGCGGAGCGTTGCGCATGAATGCCGGATCTCGCAATGAATGGATCGGGTCGCGGGTGCTTAGTGTCACCACCTTTTCTCCGCGAGAGGGCCTGCGCCGCCGCGCGGGCTCAGACATCCAGTGGGGCTATCGCTGCTCTTCTTTCGCTCCCGATGAGATCGTTCTTGAATGTGAGCTTTCCGTCGAGCAGGCCGATCCGTTCTACATCCGTGGCAAAATGGAAGCCAATCTCGCTCGCCGCAAGCAAACCCAGCCCCTTAACGAGCCGTCCTGTGGCAGCGTGTTTAAGAACCCAGAGGGCGATCTTTCGGCGGGAGCGTTGATAGAGCGTTGCGGCTTGAAGGGTACGCGCATCGGTGGTGCTGAGATCTCGACCGTGCATGGAAACTTCATCATCAACACCGGTGACGCCCTTGCGTCGGAAGTTCGTCAGCTTATCGAGCTGATTCAAACCAAGGTAAAGGAACAGTATGGCATCGAACTCACGCCAGAGGTACAGTTCATCGGGTTCGACGCCTAGGCAAGTTCCAGGATCAAGACGGACACGCCCCACGCCAAACGACCGCAGACGTCACACGACTGGCGACCAGTGGCGTTCAGTGCCAAGCGACCCAAGGCTCTCTGCACCAGTCGATCCGAGGCGTCCCGCGTCAGGCGACCAGAGGCTCCGTTCGGTTCGCATCGGAGATCTTCCTCTAACTCAAGAGTCTTCCAATCGCTTTACGCCGCGTCCGCCAACCCAAGAGCCCTCCGGTCGGATCACACCGCGAACGCCCAGAAGCTTCAAAGGCTTCATCGTGGCGGGAGTGGTGGTACTCGTTTTGCTTGTCGGCGCCGCCATCCTCTATTTTTCACCGGCGTTTACGATCGAATCTATCGAGGTGAAGGGATCCGATCATCTTACGTCTCAAGAGGTAGCCGCCTTGGTGACCATCCCCGAGGGGACTACCTTGCTCAATGTGGACGCCGATGCCATTCGCACGTCCATTATTCGCGACTCATGGGTTGAGGACGTCACCGTCAATCGTATCTTTCCCTCCACGTTAGAACTCGTGATCACCGAGCGACAGATAGCCGCGGTGGTGGAGGTGACTACCAGCGGGGGACAAGGCATTCAACCTTGGGCTATCGCCTCCGATGGCATGTGGCTTATGGCTATTCCGAACAAGGACTCTGAGCTTGGCCAAGGCATAGCACCTCAGATCTATGAGGACGCCGAGGCGGCCTTGCATATCACGGGAGTGCCCTACGGACTCAATCCCTCGATTGGTTCTTACTGCACCGATGAGAACGTGAACAACGCTTTGGACATCGTGAGCGGTCTTACCACCACGCTTGCCGATCAGGTGAAGACCGTCAATGCCACAGATGCCGAGTCTACGTTGCTCATCTTGGACAATGGTGTTGAGATCGCCTTCGGTACGGCCGATAACATCCGTGATAAGGAAAGAATCTGCCTCCAAATCATGGAGCAGAATCCGGGTCGCGTCGCGTATATCAACGTCCGTGTCGTTGATCGTCCGACCTGGCGTGCTCTCTAGAGATCGTTTAGGGTACTTTTCCGCTCCCAGCTGGCCGAAAAAAACGCCCGTTGCTTGCAAAGACCAACTCATCGTGTACAATTAGCCTTTGTAGGCCGTGTCCCGGCAGCTGAGATGCTTACCGGACTTAAAACCTACATGAACGCAGCACTATAAACGCAGCAGGTGTGGAGGGAACTATGCCAAACAATGTGGGCACGGATCGTCTCGCAGTAATCAAAGTTGTAGGCGTCGGGGGCGGCGGCACCAATGCGATAAACCGCATGGTCGAAGCCGGAGTACGAGGCGTCGAATTCATCGCAGTAAACACCGATCGTCAGGCATTGCTTCTTTCTGATGCCGATAAAACCATTCACATCGGCGAGGAAATCACCCGTGGTCTTGGCGCAGGCGCCAACCCAGAGGTTGGTTGTCAGGCTGCCGAAGAAAGCCGCAACGAAATTCGCGAAGTGCTTGCCGAAGCCGATATGGTCTTCGTCACAGCTGGTGAGGGTGGTGGCACCGGGACCGGTGCAGCTCCTATCATCGCCGAGATCGCTCGCGAGGAAATCGGGGCTTTGACCGTGGGCATCGTGACCAAGCCCTTCACCTTCGAAGGTCGTTTGCGTCGTAATCAAGCGGAGCAGGGCATTGATCTGCTGGGTCAAAAGGTTGACACGCTCATCGTTATTCCCAACGATCGCTTGCTTGAGATCGTCGATAAGAAGACGAGCATGCTCGATGCCTTCCGTATCGCCGATGACACCCTTCGTCAGGGCATTCAGGGCGTGACGGACCTCATCACCATTCCTGGTCTTATCAATCTCGACTTCGCCGATATTCGCACGGTCATGAAGGATGCCGGCACCGCCATGATGGGCATCGGTCTCGCCTCTGGTGAGAATCGTGCTCTGGAAGCCGCTCAGCAGGCAACGAATTCCTCGCTGCTGGAAGCCTCCATCCAAGGAGCCTCTCGGGTGCTCTTCTCCATCGCTGGTGGTCCTGATTTGACCCTTACTGAGGTGAGCGAAGCCGCACGGACCATTGAGTCCTGCGCTGATGAGAACGCCAATATCATCTATGGCCAGATCATCGACGAGGCCTTGCGTGACTCCGTTCGCATTACGGTCATCGCTACCGGTTTTAAGATGAATGCGAGCCAGTCATCGCTCGATTTCTCACCCCGTATGGATCTGTTCTCATCGACCGAACCCGTGATTTCGGCTCCGGCGCACCAAGCACCGATTTCCGCTCCGGCACCGGTGTCTTTCTCTACCACGACCACAAACGGGCGCTTCGCCGATGAGGACTACATCCCGGACTTTCTGAAACGCCAGCGCTAAAGCATTCTCGACGTCGGGAATTCAGATGAGAATCCAGGAGATTCCAAAGCCTCATTTGGACGTGCAGAGCCATGGCTCCATACGTGTGTTGAGCGATGAGGCTCTCTTTCAGGCCACCGGTATAGCGATCGCTTTTTCCCAGCGTCATGGGGGAGTAAGCAGTGGTCCTTATCAAAGCCTCAATTTGGGTTCCCATGTGGACGATGATATCGATCTTGTTCGGGAAAACCGGGCGCGACTTCTTGAGGCGCTTGGAGGCGGGGATCTTCCCCTCATCGTGCCGAAGCAGGTGCATGGCACCGATCTGGTCATCGTGAATCAGGCGGGCGATCAAGCTCTTTTGACGGCAAGTGAGCAAGCTGCCCGCGGGGCCGACGGCGTCGTAGTGACGGTTCCTCAGGTGGCGGCGATGCTTTGTTTCGCCGATTGCGTGCCGATCATTATCGTCTCTCCTAGCAGACGTTTCGCGGTGGTTCATGCCGGCTGGCGTGGGGTAGCCGCATCGATCGTGGTGAAAGCCCTTGAGGCTTTGGTAAGTCTCGATAGCGCCGATCAGACGGAGCCTATCGACGCGACCTCAACCTACGGACCGGCCATTCAGGAGCAGGAGGCGCTTGAGCCGTCGGTTTTAGCTTCGACCTATAACGTCTACATCGGACCCTACATTCACGCTGAGTGCTTCGAGTGCAGCGAGGAGGTCCACCGCCAGTTCACCGATAAATTCGGTGACGACTGCGCTTTCGATAGCTCCCATATCGATCTCGGTGCGGCTCTGCGCAAAGATCTCTTCCTGTGTGGTGTTTTGCCCGAGCGTATCGCTGATGCCGATATCTGCACTGTTTGTTCGACCGACGACTATTATTCATTCCGCGCAGCCGATGGCCTCTGCGGGCGTCATGGAGCCTTGGCATTCCGACTCGATGCATAAGTCATGGGTATAGAGGCCGCATATCAAAGAGTTGCTGCGGAAGTTCGCTCTGAATGTCTCAGGATTGGACGCGACCCTGAAAGCGTCACGCTTCTCGCCGTGTCAAAGACGGTGGGTATCGATGGCGTCGCGGAAGCTATTCAAGCCGGAGCTCGTGATTTTGGCGAGAACAGGCCTGATCCGTTAACGGAGAAGGCGCAGGCTTTCCCAAACGTTCGCTGGCATTTCATCGGCAACATTCAATCACGGCGTATTCCCGCCATCGTTTCGGCTGCGACCTTGATCCATTCGGTCTGCGATTTCGAACATGGCAAGAAAATCAACCAAGCCGCTTTGGGTCTTGGCAAGGTTCAAGACATCTTGCTCGAGGTTAACGTCTCAGGCGAGGAATCAAAAAGCGGCATCAAGGCGGAATTGGCCTCAGAGCTGATGCTCGGTCTTATTCCGCTGCCAGCTCTGCGTATTCGTGGTCTTATGACCATGGCTCCCCAAGGGGATAGAGCTCGGGCGCTCGAATGCTTTCAATCGCTGGCTCAGCTTTTTGAAGAGCTAAAATCTCAACTCTCCGCCGAGCATGCGGCGGTGTTCAATGAGCTTTCTATGGGTATGAGTGAAGATTGGCGTGAGGCTCTTAAAGCCGGCGCTACTATAGTGCGTTTAGGACGGGCTATTTTTAGTCCAGACTTCTCGGCTGATTAAGAGGATTGGGCCTGCTTACTTTTGAGCCAAGCCTCGAAAAGGACGGAAGGTATGTTCGAAGACATCAAGCAACGGTTAGGTTCACTGACTAAAGGTCGTCGGGGCTCTCAAGAATCCTATGATGACTACTACGATGAGGAATACGACGATTACGAAGACGATTACGTCGATTACGGTGGCGGCTATGAGGAGGATCGTCGTTATGAAAGCGATCGCCGCTATGAGAGTGGCTCCTCCGGATATGGTAGCGACCGAGATTTCGAGGAAGATGACGGTTACTCATCGTATGGCGCGGTGACGACCCGGCCGGCGTCAAGTCGAGGCGTTCGGTCCCCACGTCTGGTTTCCATCGACGATGTTCGTGCTCACACTCAAATCCCCGAGTCCCTCAATAGGGATCCTCTGCCACCGCGTCAGGTGACAAGTCCCTATAGTACGCCTCGCTCCTCAAGTGGTGCGAGCAGCGCAAGCGGAGGCTATGCTGCCCAAGCCGCTGCTGACTTTAGTCGTGCGATGGAAAGCGACATGGCTGCTAGTGCCGCTCCACGGCGAAGTGAAGGGCTTGAGTCTCTCTTTACCCCTACGGTGGCGGAGTCTCCTGCGGCCACCTCAATCAGCGAGAGCTCTCGGATCGATTTAGGGTATACCGAACGGCGTGTGGGAACCACCGCATCGGCTTCAAACTCGGCTTCAAGTTATGATCCTTACGACGCCTATGCCGGTACGTCATCGGCGCGCTATAGCGGCTCTCGAAAGCTAGAGGTCATCCGGCCGTCCACTTATAGCGAGGTGGAGCGCGTCGCTAAGGCGCTTAAGGCTGGAGATGTGGTTGTGCTCGGTCTCCGGTCAACCCCCGATAGTCTCGCGAAGCGCATCTTGGACTTCTCCTTCGGTGTGGCGGCTGCTCTTGATGCTTCGGTGGATTGCGTCGCCGATAAGATTTTTGTGATCAGTCGCGGTGCTGGGCTGAGCGACGCTGAACGTCTCACCCTGAGATCGCAGGGATTGCTTTGAGATCCGTAGCGATTGTCGGGGCGGGCAAAATGGGGGAATCCATCCTGAAGGGGTGGATAGCCTCAGATGTTGGCGCCGCCGCGACGTTAAACCCCGAGAGTTTTTTGGTGGTTGAGCCCAACGAGGATCGTCGCATTTACCTTCAGCAGACCTATGGCGTCAAAGCTTGTGACGGCGTCCAAGAGGCGCTCACGTGCGATCTGGTACTGTTGGCGGTAAAGCCTCAAGTCATGGCTGACGTGCTCGGGACTATCGCGTTAGAGATGACCGCGATGCAAAACGATGATGCGAAAGAATTACCTCTTTTCGTCTCTATCGCAGCAGGTATGACCACCGAGCGCATCCTTTCGATGCTTGAGCGCGATGTGGAACTCGTGCGGGTTATGCCAAATATGCCCCTTCAGGTGAGTGCCGGTGCAAGTGCCGTTTGCGGTGCGCGTACGGCAACGGTTCAATCGGTGGAGCTCGTGAAGGATCTCTTTTCCTGTCTCGGCATAGCGGTGGTGCTTCCCGAGTCGCTCATGGACGCGGCGACAGCCCTCAACGGATCTGGCCCTGCTTATGTGGCGAAAATGATCGAGGCCATGCGCGATGCTGCAGTCGACGAGGGGCTTGAGAGGGATGTAGCCGAACGACTTGCCCTGCAAACCGTCTACGGGACGGCGCTGGTGCTTCATGAGACCGGCCAAGACGTGGGAGACTTTAAGAAGTCCATCTGCTCGCCCGGTGGTACCACCTTGGCGGCTCTTGACGCCATGGATCAGGCGGGCTTTGATGAGGTATTCGTCGAAGGTATTCACGCGGCCGTCGTACGGGCAAAGGAGCTGGCCTCATGCTAATCTATCTGCTCGTTCAGCTCGTCAACGTCTATTCGTTCATCATTGTCGTGTATGTGCTGATGTCTTGGATTCCCACCAGTCGGGGCATCATCGCCGATATTTACCGAGTGCTCGGCACCATTTGCGATCCGTATCTCAACTTTTTCCGAAAGTACATACCTCCTATTGGAGGAATGTTGGACATAAGCCCAATCATAGCCCTGCTTGTATTACAATTCGGTGTACGTTTGATCGTAGCTATATTCTGAGAAGGTAGGATTATTTAAGCGTCGTTGCAGCTAAAGCCTGCTCCATAGAATCGGGAAGCGAAGGGAAAGACCATGGCCATTACCGCAGCAGATATTCACAACCAAAGCTTTTCTATCGATCGCAAGGGTTACGACGTCGATGAGGTCGATGTCTTTCTCGAGCATGTAGCCGATGAAATCGATGGGCTAAATCAGCATATTGCTTCTTTGGAAGCTCAGCTCAACGAGGCTCGCTTTGACGGCTTTGACACTCCAGCAGCTCCGGTTGCGGCTCTGACCCAAGAGATTCAAGCTTTCGATACTTCTGAGTATGAGGCCGATATCGCGAAGAAGGACGCTCTGATCGCTGATCTCCAGCGTCAGCTGGATGAGAAGAAGGCTGATGATTCCGCTATCGCCCAAGCTCTCATCATCGCTCAACGCTCGGCCGACGATATCTTGGTGAAGGCCAACGCTCAGGCGACGGACACCATCCAGGATGCCCGCGAAGAGGCTGCCCGTATTTTGGATCGTGCCAATCTGGATCGTCAGGATGTGCTGGATTCTATTCGCAAACTCCAAGATGACCGCGAGGATGCTCGTGAGGAATACAGCGATCTGCTGAAGGATATCATCGCTGATGCCTCTCGTAAGTTGGCAAGCATTGGCGCTGCTGCAAATCAAGAGCCTGAGATGTTTAACATGACGGGTGTTTCCCCTGCTGACATCACCGCGGGTTTTGAAATCGACGAAGAAGTGACGATCAACCCCGCCGCAGCCTATACGGTGCCTCAAGCTTCTGAGACGGTCGTCGCAGCTGCTACGCCGGTGGCTTCGGTCTATGAGAAGGATCTTTCCGGTTTCGGTGACGCCGACGATTCCTTCACCATCGAAGAGATCGATTAAGCTTAAGCTTTCAAGCTCAGTTCATATTTCAGTAGTACGAGCGAACCTATAAGCCGGGTTCTGTCGAAGGACGGCCATTTATCTCGAACCGACGTCGCCGTCGGTCTCTAGCACGCAACCCGAATCCGCGGAAGGGCAGCCGCCTAGGATTCCTATTTGCGCTTGCTCCAGATGGGGTTTACCAAGCTGCGCCGTTGCCGTCGCACTGGTGCGCTCTTACCGCACCGTTTCAGCTTTTCCGAAACGAGAGTCCCGGAGTTTTCTTTTCTGTGGCACTTTCCGTCGGATCACTCCGCCCAGCCGTTAGCTGGCATCTTGCCCTTGGGAGCCCGGACTTTCCTCACCTTGCAGGCAATACAGGAATGCCCGCAAGGCGCGACCGTCTGGTTCGCTCGTCTATGGTATTCTAGCAAAAATACCGGTTTTCGCTGAAAGGGGCTTACTTGAAGACATGCGCGTTAGTAGGCGCCGCTGATTTTAACGCCCAGCACTTTCAGCAACTGGACGCCGAAGGCGTCTTCGATTTTGTCATCGCCGTCGATGGGGGATTTGCCCATCTTGAGGCTATTGGACGCAAGCCTTCCATGGCCTTGGGGGATTTCGATTCTCTCGGATATGTTCCGACGGGCATGCGTATATCTAAGTTTCCGGTTAACAAGAGCAAAAGCGACATGGAATTGGCTTTGGAACGGGCGCTCAACCTTCACTATGAGCGTGTTTTCGTCTACGGTGCTCTTTCCGGTCGTCTCGATCACACGCTTGGAGCCCTTGAGCTTTTTGCCGCTTTTTCCGAGCGTGGCCTTCTGGTGAACGGGATCACCGACACGCAGGCCGTCACCTTTGTGACCGGCCCTGACATCTTTGAGATGCCCGCCATCGAAAGTGGCACCATCTCGGTGTTTTCCATGAGCGATAATGCGCGCGGTGTCTTTGAGCGCGGTCTTAAGTGGGAGCTGGATGACGTGGTGCTCACCAATCGCACGACCTGGGGGCTTTCTAACGAATTTCAAGGGGAGCCGGTCATGATAGGGGTGGAAGAGGGGACTATCGCCGTCTTCTTCCCTCTCGATTAGTTTATTAAACCGCTGATCTTCGGCTGATTTATCCAACGACACTTCCATTTTGAGCGTGCTATAATCGCGCCCGTACCCGCAATGACGCGGGAATTCATATCTGGGGAGCTTGCATAATCGGCAGGCTGAGAGGAAGCGCGAACGCTTCGACCCAAAGAACCTGTATGGGTAATGCCAACGAAGGGAGTCTTTATGAAGCCATTAGCGCTTACCTCTGCATTACAAGCCGTTAAATCCACAACTCCGCTGGTTCACTGCATCACCAATTATGTGACGGTGAACGATTGCGCCAATGCTCTGCTTGGCATCGGCGCAAGCCCGATCATGAGCGATGAGCCAGGTGACGTGGCGGATATCACCTCCATTTGCGGTGGTCTGGTGATCAATATCGGCACGCTTAACCAGCGCTCCATTGAGGCCATGTTCGTCGCCGGAAAGCGCGCTGCCGAGCTCGGTCATCCAATCGTGCTTGATCCCGTTGGAGCGGGCGCCTCTGCCCTGCGCACGGATACGGCGGGCAGCCTTTTGTCGACGGTGCCTATGGCTGTGGTGCGTGGCAATATGTCCGAGATCAAGGCGATCGCCGGTGCCTCAGCCGCCACGCGAGGGGTAGACGTAAACCCTGATGAGGTGGTTACCGAGGATAATCTGGCCACAAGTGCCGCTTTCGCTCGG
>CANRPV010000008.1 GCA_947632575.1 uncultured Eggerthellaceae bacterium
CCCTCCATCGTAAAGCCGTTCCAGAGGCAGTTAATGGTACCTTGACCGAGCAACGCATTCTTGGAATCCCAGTCGATGGCCTCAAGCTGGATCTCCCAGCCATTACGCTCAGCTACGGCTTTAGCCAAGTCGATGTCGAAACCGGTGTACTCACCGTCATCGCCGATAAAACCATAGGGAGGATAACCATTATCGAAGCCCACGATGAGGGTGAAGGGAGTTTCCTCCTCTACCTCCGTGCTCTCCGCTTGGTTTTCTTCCTGCTGGTTGGCTGCACAGCCTGCCATGCATACAAGGCCAAGGCAAAGGGCGGCAGTCGCCGACGCCAAGGCCGTAATCTTCCGTTTCATATTCCTCCTCGCTTCCTACAAAAAGAAAGGCGGTCGTGAAAATCCGCCAATGCTTTAGTGCTTTATCGTAATAAAGCACGCACATTATAGCAGACCGCTACCCTGCGTCTAGACCTCTTTGAACTAGCGAAAGCGCGACAAAATATCCTGGCCATGCCGCTTCGGTTTTGCCATGGCCAAAGTTCGTGGTTCAAAATCAAAAAGCTCGGATACCGCCACGTCAGAGTCAATTTTGAGAGCGCGAGGAAGGCACACGTCCTCACAAAGATGGCATTGCACGCAATCGGCCGCCGAAAAATCCACAGCACGGAAGTCCTTCGTCGGATCCGCCTGACCCTGGTAGCGAAGTGCCTGAGTGGGACAGTAAAGGACGCAAAAGCCACAGCCGCTGCAGGCCTCTCTGTCCAAAGACACCGAGCCAAAGAGCCTCGTATCCACCGATGCCTCTTCATCGGGACCCAACTCATCCATCGCATCGAGCACCGAAAGGTTGCGCGTGGCAAACACAGGCTCAAGCGGAGAGGTCCGCTGCGTTAAGCCTTGTCCGGCACCAGAGCCCACCATTTGTCCCGACCGGCGACTCAGTTCATCTAAAGCCTCCTGGGCGGCGATATTGGCGAGACTTTGAGCCGCTTGCTTCGTATCTCGGAAAAAACTGCGCCGGGCGACGCCTCTTTTTTGCCCCGCCTCTACCCTCAGCGAGGGGGGAAAGACAGTGTCGCGCTTAAGAGCGCAGGTGGCTTTCGTAGCTTCGAGGAGGGTCTGAGCCATCTTGACCGTCACATTAATAGCATCGTTGACCTTGCCATACTTGCAGCTGGAACAATCACCATCCACCAAAATGATGGACGTAAAACCCGACGCAGCCAGCTCTACTAGCAAAGATTCATCGAGGCGCGCAAGGCAGGGCACCTCTACAAAACTATCGGGATCAGCCTCCTGCGCAGCCGCCTTCCGAGAACAGGCGATAACCGCCATATCGCCGGTAATCCGCTGAGCCTTTCTCAGTGCTTGTTCTACCTGAGTCACACTTGGGTCTACAGCAGAGATTGCCGCCATGGGGCAGACGCCTATGCATGCTCCGCAGGAAACGCAGCGCGTAGCATCGAGTGCGATCGCGCCCTGCTTGACGCTGAGCGCTCCCTCAGGACAAATATCAACGCAGCGACGACAGCTCGTCTGCTTATTGCGAGCCAGCAGACAGGAGCTTTGATCAATGACGATCCCCGCGCGTATAAAGGCCTGCGCCACCGTGCTGAGATCGGGAAGTGTCGCCATAAAAAGGGACTCACTCTCTAAAGAGGACGACGCGTTTCAAAGGCACGCGAGAGCGTGACCTCGTCGGCGAACTCGAGATCTCCTCCCACCGGCAGGCCACTTGCGGGGCGCGTGACCGTAACGCCAAGCGGCTTGATGAGCCGAGCTAGATAGGAGGCCGTCGTCTCCCCTTCGATATTGGGATTGGTGGCGAGGATCACCTCGTCCACCTCCTCGCTGCCAAGCCGGCTGATGAGCTCTTTGATGTGAAGATCATCAGGCCCGATACCCTCCATGGGCGAAAGTGCGCCGCCGAGTACATGGAAAAGCCCCCGATAGACCCCCGTCCTTTCAATGGGAGGAATATCGCGTGGCTCGCTTACCACGCAAATGGTATGGATATCTCTTTTCTCGCTTGAGCAAATCTCGCAAAGATCGTCTTCAGCATAGTTGAAGCAGCGCTTGCAAAAATGGACCGTGGCTTTGACCTCGGCTATAGCCTCAGAAAGTCGCAGCGCCGACGCCGAATCGGTATTCAAGATCCAATAGGCGATGCGCTGTGCGGATTTCGGTCCTACGCCCGGAAGCCGTTCCAGCTCATCGAGAAGCTTTTGAATGGAAGGTGCTGACTGCAATAGAGCTACCGCGTCTCTTCTTGTGTTTCTGACCCGTTCCTAGAACCGCAGAATATCCGCAAACCGTCTTGCACAACAAGGCTACATCAAACCAGGGATGTTCATGCCGCCCATGACTGAGTTCAGGCGCTGACTTGACGCCTCAGCCGCACTGCGGATGGCTTCGTTGACGGCAGCGACGATCATATCTTGCAGCATCTCCACATCCTCGGGATCAACCGCCTCCGGATCGATGGTGAGCGCGCTCAGGCTCATATCGCCCTTAACCACAGCTTTGACCATCCCGCCGCCAGCCGAGGCCTCAAACTCCATCTCGGTAACCTCTTGCTGGACGCGCATGGCCTCCATCTGCATCTTCTGAGCTTGCTTCATCATTTTTTTCATATCCATGGCCATAGAGAATCCTCACTTATCTCGTCTTGTTGCCTCTATCACCCTATCGCGGGTGCGTGATTGTTTTAGCTGTCTACTTCCTCAAACACCGTACCCTCGCCGAAGCCGAATGCCAGCATGGCGTTGAGATCTTCCTGATTATCTGGCTCATCAACAGGCTCTTTGACCGAATCCTTGACCGGCTCCTTGACCGGCTCTTTCACGGGCTTCTCACTCGGTTCCTTGACTGACCTCTCACCAGTTTGAGCAGTCACTGATGATTGGGCTGCGGAAACGGCGGCGACATCATTGGCATTGACTGCAAAGGGTTCGGGTATCGCAACGTCATCTGGTTCAATGTCGAAGGGCTCGGGTATAGGAGCGTCATCAGGCTCAGGCGGCTCAATAGCAGCCGGCTTGATCTTCACCTGCGGAGCGGACTGAGTCTGCGGCGCCACTTGCGGTGCCGCTTGGGACGCTGGGCGTGCCGGAGACGCTGGGCGTGCCGGAGACGCCGTGCGTGCCGGAGACGCCGTGCGTGCCGGGCTATCACCCGAAGCCTTTTGAAGTACGTAAGGCAGAGGCTTTCCGGCAGCCTTGAGCAACGCCGCCTCCAACTCTTGCTGGATATCGGCCTTTTGGACCGTACGGAACGCGAAATCATTCTCCGCGGGAAACTCTATGATGAGACGACCCGAGTCCTCGGACAAAAACGCTCGGGTATTGAGGAAAAGCACCCCATAGGCTGCTTTTAGCTTCTTGAGTTCGCTCAGCGTGTTTTGCCAGAGCCGCTGAACCGTCGAAGACTGAATTTGTGACGGCGCCGCCGTCTTGACCTGAGGCTGCACCTGATTCTCGGTGTTTTTTGGCCCGGCCGATGGATCAAAAGCCGCAACGTTGCCGCTCGTGGGCGTCTGAACAGGAGTCTGTGGAAGAGAAGTGGGCGCGGAAGCTGGCTCTTGCCGCTGCAAGCCCGACATCGCCGAATAGTCGCGCCTTTCCAGTGCCTCGATGCGCTCAGCGAGCGACTCTAAACTCAGATCCGACTGAGGCCGCGTCATACGCGTAAGAGCGATTTCAAACGAAAGACGGGGGTTGGTGGAAGTGCGCAACTCCGCCGAGAGATCGCCGAGGATCTCCAGAAGCCGTGCAAGACGATCCGGTCCAAACAGCGGAAGTTCCTCTCGCAGCTCTCTGCGGGTGGTCTCGCTGATATCCAACTCCGCCTCATCGCCAGCTACGGCAAGCACGTAAAGATTGCGAATATGCTCCGCAAAATCACGGGTGAACTGGGCAAGATCGGCACCGGTCTCCACATATTCGGCAGTCCAGCGGAAACAGGCCGCCACATCACGCGCGCCTACGCGACGCACGATCTCCGACATATCGCTCATGTCCAACGAACCGAGCATGCGCTCGGCAACCTCCATCGTGACCTTTCCCTCACCAAAAGCGATCAATTGCTCCAGTGAGGTGAGAGCGTTTCGCATGCCACCCTCAGCCCGATGAGCGATCAGGTCGAGGGCCTCACCCTCGAACTCGACTTCCTCGGCCACGCAGATGGCACCAAGACGGGAAACGATGGCCTCTGAAGAGAGCCGACGAAAATCAAAGCGCTGGCAGCGCGAATGGATGGTTTCTGGCACCTTTTGGGGGTCGGTGGTGCACAGAATAAACACTACATGACTCGGCGGTTCCTCCAACGTCTTGAGCAACGCGTTAAAGGCAGCCGTCGAGAGCATATGAACTTCGTCGATGATATAGATCTTATAGCGTCCCCGCGTCGGCGCGAACTGGACGCGTCCGATGATCTCCTCGCGCACGTTCTCGACGCCGGTGCGGCTCGCGGCGTCCAACTCGTAGACATCCGGATGGACCCCATTGGCGATTGCCACGCAGTCTTCGCAGGTGCCATCGGGATTTGAGGTAGGTCCCTCCTGGCAGAGGAGACCCTTGGCCAAAAGGCGTGCCGTGGTAGTCTTGCCCGTTCCGCGAGATCCGGTGAACAGATAGGCGTGGCTGACCTTATCGTGGTCGATGGCGTTTTTCAGGGTGCGTTCGATATGCTCCTGGCCAACGACATCCTCAAACACCTGAGGACGATATTTACGATAGAGAGCCTCAGCCATCGATGGAATTCGCCTCCCGAGCGGACTTAGAGCGCTTACGCGCCATAAAACCCTTGATGGCGCCGGCGACGGCGGGTATCGCGGAAACAGCCACAATGGCTATGATGACGAGCTCAAAATGCTCCTGCACAAAGGGGATGCCGCCGAAGAAAAATCCCAGCAGCGAAAAGAGCGTCGACCAGACTATGCCGCCGAACACGTTAAAGATGAAGAAGTGATGCCACCGCATACCGCCCGCACCCGCTAAAAACGGCACAAAGGTGCGAATGAACGGGAAAAAGCGGCCGAGGAAGATAGAAAGGCCGCCCCACTTGTCCATGAAGGCTCGGGATTTTGCGATCCGTTCGGGAGTCATGGCCTTGACCTTGCCCGAGGCGATGATCTTCTCCCCCAGGAAGTGACCGATGAAGAAGTTGCACTGATCGCCGATGATGGCGGCCGCCCACACCACCGGTAAGAGCACCATGATGTTGAGGCTTCCGATATGGGCGAAATAGCCGGCAGCGAAAAGCAACGAGTCGCCCGGCAAGAAGGGCATGATGACGACGCCGGTCTCGATAAAGATGATAAGGAACATAAAGCCGTAGGCCACTTGCGGGCCCGAGGCTATCCAACCGGCGATGGCGGCCTGAGGATCCTGCAGCAGGCCGATGAGAGCATTGATGAAATCCATGAGATCCTTTGGTTCAAAAGCAGAAGTATCCCGGATAGGCAGGGGCGCTCGTCAGCGGCCCCTTATGGCTGCTTCCTCCCGGACCTGACCAGGTTCGGAGCTTGGCGCCGCCCCGGCCCATCCGAGATACTTCCTTCCTCAAGACTACTAGTATAAATGAGAGACCCCGCAAAACTTCGGCAGCATGAAGTCCGCCACCAAAATCTTCGTAAAGCCATATTTCAGAATTTCCCCATGATGCTAGAATGCGTTAAAAGATGCAAGAATGGAATTAGTTACCTTATGCAATTTATTTCACGCTTGAGTCGAGTATTTCTTACGATTTCCCTGATCGGAGCTGGTCTCTGCTACTTTGTCTGCACCGGTTGCAGCGTGGATACCACAGGCCAAGTGGCCCTCGAGAAGCCCATGTTTCGCCTCGATCGCAACGCTGATGAGGCCCAGCAAAAAGCCTCGAAGAATCAGACGAATACCGGCTCCGAGACTTCATCTCAGAAAGAGACCTCCTCGCCAAATGCGACCTCGCAAAATAACTCAGCCACGGCTTCGGCAAAAGGCACAGCAGGAAGCTCGGCAGCGAGCACGACTGGAAACACAGCGGGAAGCGCAGCGGCAAACGGAGCGTCCGACGATAAGCAAGCCGAGGGCGCCGATCTCCTCGAAGGACTCTTTATCGTCAGACCTCTCATTCTCCACGGCAGCGTGGAGGACCGCCTCGAAGCTCTCGATTCCTATCTGCCTCTTCCCAAGGAACTGGAAAATCTTCCCGATAACAAGAACCTGTTCAGCTTCAGCCTCAATCCCAAGGATAAGGCTCCCGCTCTTGACGAAGAGGCGGTAGCTTCCTTGCGCGAACTCACGGACAGCCTCGACGATCGAGGAATCGATCAGGGATATCTTTTGATGGATCTGGGTAGCGGTCGCGGACTCGCATCCAATATCGACGAACTCTTCTACAGCGCGAGCACCCTGAAAGCTCCGTTCGCACTGTTTGTCTACGAGGAGATCCTCGAGCCGGGCAAGGCAAGTCCCTCTACGCAGCTCAGCCAAAGCTACGCCAGCAGTTATCTGGAGCGCCAACCCTCCAATATGTCCCTCGGCAACTTGCTCAAGATCAGCCTTGAGGCTTCCGATAATGACGCCTACCGCATTCTCCGCGCCAACTATGAGGGCTTTGGATTTAGTGACTGGGCTGATGATCTCGGCGTCGACGGCGACCGCCTCAGTGCAACCTGGTATTCCTATCTGAGCGTGCGCGACCTGAGCGCTCTGTGGCTTGAGCTCTATGATTACCTCGAGGAGGAGAGCCGCTATAGCGATACCCTCGCCCAATCCTTAAGCGATACCGAGGTTTCCTTCATCCGCACCGGCCTGTCCGAAGCCTATCCGGAACTGGACATCACCACGCTCAATAAGGCTGGCTGGATCTCCACGGCCTCCTACGAAAGCCTTGGAGACGCCGCCATCGTAAGCCTGAACGGCCACGACTATCTCATGGTGATTTTGACCAATTCCTCGGAAAGCGAAGACGCGGACAACGCCGTGACTCAGCTGGCCGCCGCACTCTTCGAAGCGCGCAACAGCCTCGCCTAAGTCAGACGCAGGTAAGCCAGGCGCAGGTCAAGCGCGGATGAATGACAACCCGTATTAGAGCAGGCGCAGATTCACTTCTTTGAGCTGACGTCCCGTGATGGCACTCGGCGCGCCGGTCATGGGGTCTGAGGCGCTCGAGGTCTTCGGAAACGCGATGACGTCGCGAATGGACGACTTCCCCGCCAGCAGCATGACCAGACGGTCAAGTCCTAAAGCGATGCCACCATGGGGAGGCGCACCGAGCTCCAAGGCCTGAATGAGGTGACCAAACTTCTCGTCGATCTCCTCGTCGCTGAGACCCACGATGCGCAGCACGCGTCGCTGTTCTTCGGCGTTATGGATACGGATGGTGCCACCGCCTACCTCAAATCCATCCATGACCAGGTCATAGGAATAGCTTCCGCAAGCCAGCGGATCGCTTTCCATGATGTCGAGATCCTCATCCAACACATGGGTGAACGGATGATGCTCGGCGGTGTATTTCTTTTCCTCCTCGTCATAACGGAACATCGGGAAATTCACGACCCACAGCAGGCTATGACCCTCGCGAGGAATATTCAAAAGCTCGGCCATGCGCAAACGGAGCGCGGAAAGCACGGCGTTGGCCACATCCGGCTTATCGGCGGCGAAAAGTAGTAGGTCGCCCGGCTCAACATCCATCGCGTCCTTCAAAGCGGAGAACTCCTCCTCGCTGAAGAACTTGATGATGGGGCTTTTCTCCTGGCCATCGGTGGTAAATGCGATCCAAGCCATACCCTTGGCGCCGTTTTCAGCAGCCACCTCGGCCAGCTTCTCCACATCACCGCGGCTCCAATCGCCGGCGCCCTTGGCGTTGATGGCTTTCACCACGCCGCCGTTTTGCACGGCGCCGGAAAAGACCTTGAATCCCGAATTCCCGACGATCGAGCTAATATCCACAAGCTCCATGCCAAAACGCGTATCGGGGCGATCGCAACCATAACGATCCATGGCCTCGGCGTAGCTCATACGCTTGAGAGGAAACGCCACTTCAACGCCCACCGCAGACAGGGTCTCCGCCATCACGTCATCCATCATCCGAATGACATCATCGCCCTGGACAAAGCTCATCTCGATGTCCACCTGGGTAAATTCCGGTTGACGATCAGCACGAAGATCCTCGTCGCGGAAGCAGCGGGCGATCTGGTAGTAGCGCTCCACGCCGGCCACCATGAGCATCTGCTTGAATTGCTGAGGACTTTGGGGCAGTGCGTAGAACTTACCGGGATTGGGTCTTGAGGGCACGATGTAGTCCCGCGCTCCCTCAGGAGTGGAGTTAGCCAAGATAGGAGTTTCGATCTCCAAAAATCCGCGCTTGTTGAGAGCGGCGCGCAGAGCTTGCACCACCTGATGACGCAGTTTCAGCGCGGCGAGCACCTCAGGCCTGCGGATGTCGAGATAACGCAAGCGCATACGGGTGGTCTCATCGGTCTCGATACCGTCTTCGATCGCGAAGGGAGGCGTCTGGGAGGTATTGAGCACCTCGAGGCTGTCGGCGAGCACTTCGATCTCGCCCGTCGCCATATTCGGATTGATCGCATCCTCGGAGCGGCGACGCACCTTACCAGAGACCTTTAAAACGTATTCGCGACCCACATGCTCGGCTTTGGCGAAGTCTTCCGCGCTCACGCAGTCAGGATCTACGACGATTTGGGTGTAACCGTCCCGATCCCTTAGGTCGATGAAAATCAGACCGCCATGGTCGCGATTGTGCCATGCCCATCCGGTGAGGACTACCTCACGACCCTCGTCCTGGCCACGCAGCTCGCCAGCTGTCGCGGTATGCATGCAGTATTCGTTGATCAAATCACTCATAACGTCTGTCTTTCCTCATATCCTTCTCGTTTCGAAGATCGTTGGGCTCATCTTGATCAAAAGATCGCCTGACCTATGACCTCACGCCTCATCGCACCTTCGAAAACGCCTTATCGTCAAAACCGGTTTATTGTACTTCACTTGGAGCGGCGAAGGTTCATGAAAGCTCGCTTAAAGCAATGCGTTTGTGAGCTCCGTCACCACCTCGTCGAGACCTATGGTGATCTCGTTATGAGTTCCCATATCCCTGAGCACGCAGCGTCCCTCGGCCAACTCATCAGGGCCTAAGATGATGACCCGCGCTGCGGACAGGCGATCCGCCAGCTTAAACTGGCTTTTCAGGCTTCGGTGCTGATGGTCTATCTCGGTCGAGATTAGCGAGCTGCGGCATCGCTCGGCAAGCTCGAACGCCTGCTCGCGCACCTCATCGTTGACGCAGGCGATGAAGACATCACAGCCCTGCTCGGGGGGCAAGGTGAATCCGGCAGCCTCTAAAGCCAGCTGGCAGCGCTCGTAGCCAAGGGCAAAGCCAAAACCGGGAGTCGGACGCCCCCCGATCTCCTCCGCCAAACGATCGTAACGGCCACCGCCACCGATGGCGTTTTGACTACCAAGCCCTCCGTCCACCTGCACCTCGAACACGGTGCGCGTGTAGTAGTCCAGGCCGCGAACCAGCGTGAAGTCTTCCTTGTATTCGATACCAGCCCGATCGAGCAACGCCTTGACCGTCTCATAATGCGCCACGCAGTCCTCGCAGAGATAGTCGGTGATAGCCGGCGCCTTCTCCATCAGAGCCGCGCAATTGGGATCTTTACAGTCAAAAGCCCGAAGCGGATTGGTATGGGCGCGTTCCTGACAGGTGTGGCAGAACTCGTCGTGGTGCTCCTGCAAATACTGAGCGATTACATCCCGATAGGCCGGACGACAGTGATCGCAACCCATGGAGTTGATCAGAAGCACCATGGACGACCTCGGGATGCCCAATCGATCGAAGAAATGCATGAGCATGATGATCGCCTCGGCATCGATGGTGGGCTCCTCAGAGCCTAAGCACTCGACACCTACCTGGTTAAACTGGCGCTGTCGTCCCTTTTGGACGTTTTCCGCTCGAAACATGGGTCCCGCGTAAAGCAACTTCGCGGGAGGCGCACCTTGAGGCACCAAATCGTGCTGCACCACTGCGCGAACCACGCCCGCCGTGCCCTCCGGCCGAAGCGCGAGGCGGCTCTTCGCCTTCACCTCTCTGCCTTCGATGAGGCTTTTCATGTTCTCTCCCGAGAGGGCCTCGAACATCTCCTTGTTCACCACGTCGGTCGCCTGTCCGATACCACGCACGAACAATTCCGCCGTCTCGATGATGGGCGTCTCTATGAGCCGGTAACCATAGACTCCGAAGACTTCCCTCGCGAGAGACTGAAAGTCTTGCCAGTTGGCAGCCTCGACGGGCAGCAGGTCTTTGGTTCCCTTGGGTGCTTGAATGGCCATGAGCTTCCTTCAAAGTACAGAAGATGGACAAGGATCAATTGGACTATTGTAGCGCAGCTTTTGACTTAACTTCCCAGCAGGGCCTCGATGCGCGGGTCCTCCAAAGACCGAAGCACGTTGGCCGAGGCATCGTCGGGACGATGGATGAGGTAGAGCGCGAGCAGAGAGCGCCCCACGGCGAAAAGGTTTGCGTTGATGGAAGCTTCGATAGCCCGTTTAAGCTCATCAAGAGCCTCTTCGGTGGGAGCAAGCGGGATTCCGCTCAGCTTCAAAACCTTGTCGATCTCATCCTTCTGGAAATAGTCGATGCCCTCCTCATGCATGAGCTCCCGAAGCTCAAGCGTGGCCTGGGCGGCATAGACCGGGGAAATCATGATGGATTTGCAGTAGCAGGCTAAACCCTCTCGGGCTCGCCCCGCCTTCCACATCACGTAGGCCAACTGGTAGTAAGCCATCGCGATCTCCTCGGGGGCGAGGGTGAACTCAAGGCAACGTATGAGCAGGTCACTTGCGGATTCGAGATCCCCCACCAACATATAGGCTCGGGCGCAGCGCCGATAAGCCACCGAAAACGTGGGGGCAATCTCGATGCAGCGCTTCCCATAGGAAACGGCCATCTCCGATTGCGTGAACGATTCGTCGAGCAGATTAAGCGCCTCGAGATAGCACATAAGCAGCGTTGGGGGCACCAGTTCCACCGTCCGCCCCTCGTCGGTGCTATGGAGGTTGTAGCTCAATCGTGCCGCGTAGGTATCAAACACCCGATGCACCACCTCGCTCGTGTCCACGTAGCGTCCGCTGGCTTCAGCTTGAGCGATGGCCTCGGAGAGTATGGCGGCAGCGGCCTGGGCATCCTGCGGAGCCACATCCCGAGCACGACTAAGCGCCTGAGCGTAGGGATCCTCTCCCAAAAACACGCGGGTCACTTCCCTGCGATCCTGCGCATCGAGACTTCCTTGGGTGAGCGCCGTCATCAAATTGGTGCAGCCCTCATAGACCAAGGCGTTACTTGTGGCGTTTTGCTCCTCACGAAGTATGCGGATCGCGTCTTGAGTCGAATCCGCGTCGACCAGCTTCTCGGCGATGCGATCGGCCACATGGCGAGGCCGAGCGTTGTAATCGATGCGCACATCACGGGCATTACGAGCCCCTAAAGCACTTTGATAGGGCGGTTCCAGCTCATGGCCCACCAGCTCAGGCGCTCGCGAGCGATAGCGCTGCACGTCCCGGGAAACGATGGGCAGGAACGGATCGGCATAGTGATCCTTGTCGAGACTGGGCTCGAAAGCCTCAAGAAAAGCGACGGGATTTTCAAGGGTGAGACGGCGATAGGCGCCGTGATTGCAAAACTCGTTACGCGTGAAGACAACCTGATAGAACAGGCGACCCTCATCCTCGTTGAAGTCCTCGAAGGGCCGAGCTGTCACCATCACCTCATCGATTGCCCGCCCCGACCTAAAGGCGGCAGCCGCGAGCAAGACCCCCAGTTGAATGGCATAGGAAAACGCATCGGCACGCCGATCCTCAAGACTGCGATCTATCCACGCCCCTCTATCCCGATCGAAACGCTGAGCAGGCATCATGGCCTCGTCGGGAGCCCTCAGAAAGAAGGCCACGACGCCGGGCAAAATCTCGGTCACCGGTTCCTGATTTTTACTGCGAGCCTGCTCGGAGCGCGGATCGGCCACATCGCTGTGATAGGTGGCCTGATAACGATACGGCAGCCGCAACGTCTCCATGGCACGCCCAATGCCAAGCCTCACACCCCACTCCCCCGCGGGCACCGGCGACGCGGCATCAGCGGGATCTTCGGCGTGTTGAGCTTGCTCGATCACTGACTTGCGTATGATTTCATCCAGATAGACGCACTCTTCCTCAGAGGCGCTTGATTCTCTTCCCTCAAGCAGCTCCGTGAGAAGCAAAAAGCGATTCAGGGCCGATTCGATGGCCCAAACCTGGCGCTCCCCGATGCCCGAATTTTCGTTTTCGAGCGCCAGGTAGAACGTATTCGCGTAACGTTTGGTTCGAATGAGTCGAAGAGGGCCTTTCTCTTCCTCGCCCTCGGGAGCCCAAAGCCAAGCATTGCAGAGCCGCTCGGTAAAACCCGCCTCCTCGAGCCACCGCGCCAACAACCTGGCAGCCGCCGGCGGCCGAAGAGCCGGGTCGGCATCGGCGCGTTCGATCAGAAGCTTGATGGCTCTCAAGCCCCTCAACACGTTGGTAGCTCCCAAAAGATCTCGAATGGTGCCAAGCCCGCTTGAAGGCACAGGGATGCCGGTGATGCTGGGACGATAGATGCAGGCGAGATAAACGCGAGCCATGATATCCACGTAAGACAGATCGCGACCGAATTCGCCGAAGTCATACCAGCTATTGAACACCTCGAAGTCCTTGCCGTCTGAGCGGAAATCCGCCACATGATAGGGCTCGCCCTCGGCGTTTCTCGCCAGAAACCATCCTTGAGGACAATCAGCCACCGATAGTCCCTCGTCGACCCCATACTGTGCGCTGGCCATGGCCAAATCAGGCTCTCGCGCAGGAGGAGCCTTAAGCGGTCGGTCCGTGGTGAAGGCGCGACCGAACCGATCGAGGTAGGCGATGATTCGCACCTCGCTATTATCGGGACCTAAGAACTCGACGATGTAGTGGTCGTCTTTATGGGGCGCCTCAAAAGCTCCCCCTATCCAGCCAAAACGAACATCCTCGCCTATGGCGGCGCCATGGATGAGGCTGTCGGAGGGAGCAAAAGGCATTACCGCCTTAGGCAGAATTCGTCGAGACGAAAACAGCCCGCTCAAACGGCGGATGGAGTAGACCTGAGGTCCGCCTGGCATGAAATCACAGGCGCTCTACGATCAGATCGCCCATTTGATCGGTTCCGACACGGTGATCAGCCGGCGTATCGGCATCCGCAATGTCCCCGGTGCGCCAGCCCTCGGCGAGAACCGCCGCGACCGCTTGATGGATCGCATCGGCGGCCTGCGCCTCGTCGAGGCTGTAGCGAAGCATCATCTCCACCGAAAGGATCTGAGCCAAAGGATTGGCGATGCCGAGACCCGCGATATCGGGAGCCGAGCCGTGGCTTGGCTCGTAGAGGGCCACGCCGTCGCCCAAGCTGGCGCTCGCAAGCATGCCTAAAGACCCCGAGAGCATGGAAGCCTCATCGGAAAGGATATCGCCGAAGGTATTTTCGGTGACGATCACGTCAAATTGGCCGGGATTATGCACGAGCTGCATGGCGGTGTTGTCTACCAGCATGTCGAAAAGCTCTACCGACGGATAATCGGAGGCGATGTCGTGAACGATCTCTCTCCACATGCGGCTGGTCTCGAGCACGTTGGCCTTATCCACCGAATGCAGACGTCCCCGGCGTTTCTCAGCCGTCTCGAATGCATGGCGAGCGATGCGCTCGATCTCGTATTCCCGATATTCCAAGGTGTCATAGGCACGCTGACCCTTCGCACCGTCAGGACCCGATCCATCCTCATCGTAGAAGCGCTCGCGCATGCCGAAATACAGACCGCCGGTCAGCTCGCGGACGATCATGAGATCGACGCCTTCGATGATCTCCGGCTTGAGCGGCGATGCCGCCGCCAGAGCGTCGAAAACGGTGACCGGACGAAGATTCGCGTAGAGACCCAACTCCTTACGAATGCGAAGCAATCCCTGCTCAGGGCGGGGTTGATTCGGGTCGGTGCTATCCCACTTGGGACCGCCAACAGCACCTAGCAGCACCGCATCGGAGTGGCGCGCCGCCTCAAGGGAAGCCTCGGGGAGCGGCTGGCCGGTGGCGTCGATGGCGCAACCACCGATAAGCTGCTTGTCGTATTCAAAACCGATATCAAAGCGCCGAGCAAGCGCATCCAACACCTTGCAGGCCTGAGCCATGATCTCAGGGCCAATGCCGTCACCTGGCAAAAGACAAATCTTGTAGGTCTTCATGCAGACGCCTCCCCTTAGACGCTCAAACGCTTCTTCCAACGATTCACCAGGCCGCCTTCTTCGATGATCTCTCGAATAAAGGGCGGGAAAGGAGCCGCTTGATAGCTTTTCCCGGTCGTTTCATCGGTTATGGTACCGGTATCGGCATCCACCGACACCTTATCGCCTTGATGAATACCATCAACGGCCTCAGGACACTCCATAATGGCAAGTCCCGTATTGATGGCATTTCGATAGAAGATGCGACTGAAGCTCTTTGCGATGACCACGTCGATGCCGGCAGCCTTGATGGCGATGGGAGCGTGCTCGCGGGACGAGCCGCAGCCAAAGTTCTCCTCAGCTACGAGAATATCGCCCGGCTGAACCTGGTGAACGAATTCGGTATCCAAATCCTCAAGACAATGCTTGGCCAGCTCATCCGGATCCGAGGTGTTGAGATAGCGGGCGGGAATGATCACATCCGTGTCGATGTCACGACCATAACGATGGGCTTTACCTTCAAACTTCATAAGGTTCTACCTTCTTTCGTTAATCCAGATCTTCCGGAAGACCGATATGGCCAAGCACAGCGCTTGCGGCAGCCACGGCCGGAGACGCTAAATAGACCTCTGAAGTCGGATCGCCCATGCGACCGACGAAGTTGCGATTCGTGGTGGTAATGGCGCGCTCGCCAGCGGCGAGGATGCCCATATAACCACCAAGACAAGGACCGCAAGTGGGAGTCGACACGGCACAGTGAGCGTCGAGGAAGATATCCACTAGTCCCTCATCGATGCATTGGCGATAAACCTGCTGAGTCGCCGGAATGATGATGCAGCGCACATCGGGATGCACCACGCGGCCCTTCAAGACCTCGGCGGCGGCTCTCATGTCCGCCATCCGGCCATTCGTGCAGCTACCGATCACCGCTTGGTCGATCTTGACGTCGCGAGCCTCGGCGACCGGACGAGTGTTGGAGGGCAGATGCGGGAATGCCACCTGAGGCACGATGTCGGCGGCAGTACTGAGCGTCAGGATCAGAGTGATATTCGGTAGAGGGACGCTCCACTCGCCCATCAAGATAGGCGCGAGTGATGTCGTCCACCTCGATAAGACCCGCCTTGCCGCCAGCCTCGATGGCCATATTGGAGATCGTCAAGCGCTCATCCATAGGCAGGCTGCGAATGGCGGAGCCGGTGAATTCCATGGCTTGGTACAGAGCTCCATCAACGCCGATCAGGCCGATGATATGCAAGATGATGTCCTTGCCGCTCACTCCCGGAGCCAACGCGCCCTCGATCTTGAACAGAATGGTTTCCGGCACCTTGAACCAGGCTTTGCCGGTAGCCATGCCAACGCCGGCATCGGTGGAACCAACACCGGTCGAAAATGCTCCGAGTGCGCCATAGGTGCAGGTGTGACTATCGGCCCCGATGATCAAATCCCCGGCGCCAACCACGCCTTGTTCCGGCAGCAGCGCATGCTCGATGCCCATGCAGCCTACCTCGTAATAGTGGGTGATGGACTGCTCACGGGCGAAGTCGCGCACGATCTTAGCCTGCTCGGCGCTCTTTATATCTTTGTTGGGCACATAGTGGTCAGGTACCAACACCACTCGATCGGGATCAAAAACGCGCCCGTTAATCTCACGGACGGTCTTGATGGCGATAGGTGCGGTGATATCGTTGGCAAGGACGATGTCCAGATCGCATTCGATGAGTTGACCAGGCACAACCTCGTCAAGTCCCGCATGGGCCGCAAGGATTTTCTCCGCCATAGTCATAGGACGTGCCATAGCTATCTTCCTTTCAACCATTCAAGAACGCGCATCAAAGGGGCAAGGCTGCCCCGACGCAAGTCATATCATTGTACCACCGGGGCAAAGCGCCCATGAATCTGGCTTTAACGTAAGAAATCTTAGAGATCCTGCGTAAGAGCGCTGCAAAGGCCATCGAGAAGCAAAATGGCGTAGTGCTGAGCCGATCGGTCTCGCCCGGCATCTTCCCACACCGTACCCGGCAAGATGATGGCGATGCGAGGTGGACGAGATTCGCGCGCGATGCTGATGGCCGAATGGATGCGCAAGCCGAAGGTGTCGTCGTCCTCGCTCGCATCCACCGAAGGTACCGAATCGCTGATCTGGTCGCCCTTGACCAGGACGTGGACCAAAAGCATCTCGTCATCGGGAGGCACCGATAGGGCATCGGCGCTGACGATACGCGAGATGGGATTAGTGGCTTGAGAGAGATTAGACATGCGAGAGGCCACTTCGCGGGTAAAGTCATCGGTTCCAAATAAGCAGATGGCGTTAGATTCGAGCACATCGGCCGCCCGCGCGAAACCCAAAAAGATCTTGTGGTGCGAAGGCCCTTTCCCCTCCCACGAATGATGGAGATGATTGATGGCCTCGTAGGTGTAGGCTCCGGCGATGCCCTCGGACGGAAGCCCCATATTCATCTGAAACTTTCTCAAGGCCAGTTCGGTATGCGCTCCAAAGATGCCATCCTCATAGCCGCAGTCGAAGCCTAAGGCACCAAGGGCTTGCTGAAGTTGGAGCACATCGTTGCCATGGAAATTGGGCATGCGCAGATACAGAGTCCGATCACCCAGCTGGTAGGTTGCATCAACCAGAGCCGACCAGACCTTGGCGTTCACCTCGTCCTGGACGGGCAGGGAGACCTTTTCGCAAAATCTCTGAAGCGCCTCAACCGTTTTAGGATCGAACACACCCGTGATGTCGGCAGCGTCTAAAAGACCGAGACGAAAGAGTCGGTCCTGAATGTCTTCCACAGCCGGGCCACGTGCTCCCGGTTTTATGGTTTCCATCTAATGCAACCTATCCACAAACCAATCAGCCATAGAGATGAGCAGATCTCGGGCAGGTGATGGATCAAACACCTTGCAGAGATCCTCCTTGGCCTTTTCAATCAGGTTATCCGCATATTGACTGGCAAATTCGATCGATCCCGCGTCTTCCATGATATCCACGGCCTCGGCGAGCACCTCGGGGTTTTTCTCCTTAGCCGAAAGAATCTCTATCAGGCGATCTTTCTGGGGAGAGTGCTCGAGAGCATGAACCACCATGAGCGTACGCTTACCCTCGGTGATATCGCTCCGGAAATCCTTTTTCGTGCTCTCCTCACTCCCGATCAGATTGAGAAGATCATCTTGAATCTGGAAGGCAAGACCTGTGGCCAGCCCATAAGAGCGTAACGCCTCTATCTGGACTTCATTACCGCCGCCTGCGATTGCTCCTAAAGCCAGCGGTACCGCCCCGGAGTAGTGGGCAGTCTTGTGGGTGGCCATGGTCAGATAATCATCAATACTGATATCGAAGCGACCATCTCTTGCCCAGCCGATATCAAGGGCTTGTCCTTCGATGGTGTGCTTCGTCATATTGGTCAACTCGCCGAGCATGCGCAGTTTGAGCTCACCTTCCAGCTTCTCGTCGTTCATGACGGTTCCGCTGGCCAGATAAAGACCCAAATCCCCGATATTCAGCGCCGATCCCAAGCCCTCGGTGCGATAGAGACAGAGTTCCCCTCGCCGCAGACTTGCCGCGTCGGCGATATCGTCATGGATGAGAGCGGCGGTATGGAAATGCTCTATGGCAGCAGCGGCAGACGACGCCTTATCCATGTCGCCGCCAACGATCCGACAAGCCGCATAGCAAATCAGCGGCCTATGACGCTTGCCGCCATTTTGGCTATAGCCGAAGATCGGGTCATAGAGATAACGATTTATCTCCCCGTTTTCGCTATGGGGGATATATTCGTTGACAAGATGCCCAACTGCATTTCCGTAGCGATTTAAATACTCTTCAAAACCGATGGACTCAGTGGTACCGATAATATCGTTAATGGTGGTCATGAGCTCTCACTGTTCAAAACTCGCCAAGGTGTATGATTCCGTACCTTAAGAAAGGCCCATCTCCTTCTTCATACGCTCCAGTTCGTCATCCACAGCCGCAGTACGACCCTTTTCGGCGTACTTGGCCGCCAAATCAGATGCCTTATCCACTGGCTTGGTATTAAGCTCATTCATGGCATTGGACTTGTCAAGCATGCTGTCTGCCTTGGCTTCCATGCGGTTGAAGGCATTGATGGCGCCTTCCGCACGATCGCCCACCGAGGTAAGGTCGTTGACCTTATCCTGGGTCTTAGCCACAGCCACTTTAGCCTTGATGGTCTCTCTGCGAGCGTTGAGCTTGGAGATGTCGTCGACCAGCTTATCATGCATCTGGCGCATTTTGTTGGCATTTTCATGGGCCGCGTCATAGGCAGTCTGCAAACCCTCGGTCTCGCCCTCCAGCTCAACCTTCTTCGCCAAGAAGGTGCGCGCGTCGCCCTCGTTGCCCGCCTCAAGAGCCTTTCGAGCCAGATCCTCATAGTATTTGACCTGCTCTTTGTTCTCATTGATCAAACGCTTGCAACGAGTCTCTTCAGCCATGACGCCCGCCGTGGCTTCCTTGACCTCGGCAAGGCTTTCCGTCAGATCGCGCAGATACTGATCGATCAGCTTCGCGGGATCCTCCGCCTTGTCAAGCAAATCGTTGATGTTTGCTTTAATGATGGTGGTGAACCGATCGAGAATACCCATAACCGTCTCCTCCTCTAATCCGGTTAAAGCCTCTGCTTTCCTCTAACTTGTCATTACTTGTCATTACTTGTCATCATACTTATCAGCAAGGTCCTCAAGATCCTTGTCACCGAACTTTTCGGAGACAAGATCCTCATGCGAGGAATCACCTTGAATAGCATCCTTCACGGCGGCTTTGATCGGATGAGCCGTATCATCGAGGTCCTCCCGGCTCTTTTCATAGTGAGCCGCGAGATCCTCAACATCTTTGTCTCCGAACTTCTCCATAGGAGTGTTAAGGATATCTTGCATCCGCTGCTTCTCACGTTCCCGCTGCGCCATGCGACTGCGAATGATCAGGGCGATAATAATCACGATGATGACAACAGCCACGATGATCATGATGGGTACCGTGGGATCTGGGGTGACGGTCATGATCCGCTCTCCCGTCGCCGCAAAGGCATTGGAGAAGATCTCCTCCTCGCTTATGGAGTAATCGTTGTAATAGCGATCGAGGTAATCCCGCAAAATTCCCAACGCTTCGTCGTCGAGAATGGTTTTAGCCTGAGACCCGACCGCGTAGCCCGCGTTCCAGTTTCCATAGCCGGTATCGCAAAATACCAAAAGGAAGTGGCCTTCATCGTCAAAGAGCTGGTCATAGAGCTCATCGGCATAAACCGAAAGCTGAGAACTCGACTGGGTGGTTCCGTTAGGAAGAATATAGACATAGGGCTGGACGCCGGTCTCCTCATAGAAGCGGCGCAAACCCGCCTCCATCGCGGCAGAATCCCGAATCCAATCGTAGGAGGCGTCGGTATAGTATTCGGTCTCAATAACGTTGCCCGCCGCAAGGGGTGTTCGTTCTACGGTTGAGGAGCGCACCTCGTCGCTTGAACAGCCGCCAATCCCGGTCGAGAGAATTATGGTGATGATTGCCGCAATGAAAATTACGGCGATAGCCGTCACGATGCAGCCGCAGCCTGAACCTCCCTGCTGAGGTGGGCGCGAATTGCCGGAGTTCGGATCGCTGGGGCTACCTCCGTTATAGTTTGTCTCATAGCGGGGAGAATTGATGATAAATGGCATCCCGAAGGGCAAACCGAAGCCACCGCGAAACCCGCCTCGATACCCCGAACTCGGAGCAGAAGAGCGACCTCCGCGACTGGATCCTCCTCCAAAGCCGCCAATGGAACGGCCGCCACCGCTGAAGCCCCCGGAGAAACCTCCGGAACCCCCACCGCTGAAACCGCCACCTGACCTACCCATGGAACTTGACTCTCCTCTAGCTTTGGGCCCAATGTCCCAAAACAGGTCCCTCGCGGGAATTATCACCCTATTTCTAATTGTATTAGTTACTTTAATTGTATTAGTTACTTTACAACGGGTCTTTTCAATTGAGGAGCAAAAGACCCGGAGTGTAAATATAAATTGTATCAATAACCTTTCCGCGAAACTGCTATGCTAGCATTCTCGCCATGAAACGAGGCTTAAAGGCTCAAGCCTGATCGAGACCGCGAAGCCGCGAGGTTGTAAGACCGCGAGGCCGCGGGACCACGGGATCACGAGGCCGCAAAGCCGCGTTTCTCGGGTTTCTCGCTTCTATCGATTCTCTCGACGCGTGGGGGCGTGGCGGAATTGGCAGACGCAGCGGACTTAAAATCCGCCGCCGCAAGGCTTA
>CANRPV010000009.1 GCA_947632575.1 uncultured Eggerthellaceae bacterium
CCGCTTGCTCTTCCGAACCAAAAAGTGGCGCTTTCGAACTCCTTGGGATTTGGCGGTCACAATGCCTGCCTCGCGATCTCTCCTTTCGAGATGTGAGTGAGAGTGTGAGGCTAACAATGGAAGAGTCCAGCAACCAAACGCCAAGCAATCAAGCGTCAAACTACCAGGAGTCCAGAAACCAAGTGCCAAGCAATCAAGCGCCTAGCTATCCTTGCGGCATCGATGAGATCAAGCAAGTTTTACCTCATAGGTCTCCGTTTCTCTGGTTGAGCCGCATCATTTCATGCACTCCGGGACAAGAGGTGGTGGCAGAGTTGGACGTGGATCCAGGGCTGCCGCTTTTTAAGGGACATTTTCCCGAGTATCCTGTGCTTCCTGGCGTGATCATCATGGAGGCGCTTGCCCAGGCGGCGGGATATTGCCTTATGGTCGAACCCGAGCGCCAGGGGTCTTTGGGCTTTTTCGCGGGCATTGACCAGGCAAAGTTTCGTCAGCAGGTACAACCTGGAGATGTCCTGACGCTTAAAGCCACCATAACGAAAGCCTCAAGCCGTTTTTGCGCCGCTGAGGTGGAGGCGAGTGTTGATGGTGCCGTCTGCGCGACAGCGGTTCAGAAGTACATGATCGCCGCTCAGGAGTCGTAGCACTTAGAGTCATGGATATCAGGCTGGTGTCAACAGGGGCGGAGAAAAATCCCTTTCTCCGTATTCTCGAAGGGAAGTCTTATGGAAACCTTTAATATCTGATGCGCCCTTTGCGGCACTGCCTTTACGGCACAACCTTTTTACGACGCGATTTTGTCGCGTGACCCTTATCTGTTCGCCTTTTGAGAAGGAAGTGAAATGAAGGCCCTTATTCCCGCCGCCGGTCTCGGCACCCGTTTTCTCCCTGCAACCAAAGCTCAGCCGAAAGAGATGCTTTTAGTGGTGGATCGTCCGGCGATTCAATACGTTGTCGAAGAGGGGCTGGCTTCCGGCGCCGATGAGGTCATCATCATCAATAGCTATGGCAAGAAGGCCATCGAGGAGCATTTTTCTCCCGATCCCGAGCTCGTGAAGATTCTGAAAGAGCGTGGCAAGGCCGACCTGGCGGCTTTGGTCGAATATGTGGGCAGCTTGAACGTCAGCTACGTTTATCAAACCGAAGCGCGCGGCTTGGGTGATGCGGTCTGCTGCGCGGCGAACGAGGTGGGAGATGAGCGCTTCTACGTGCTCCTCGGCGACGTTTTGGTTCCCAAGAACAATATGCTGCCTCAGATGAAGGTCGTATCCGACGCGCATGGCGGTGCAAGTGTGATCGCGGTCATGCCCGTACCTGATGATCAGGTCTCTCGCTTTGGCGTTATCGCCGGTGTTGAGGTATCCAACGGGGTATGGAAGGTGACCAAGCTGGTGGAGAAGCCGGCTTTTGAGGATGCGCCTTCTAACCTGGGTGTGTTTGGCCGCTATCTGTTGAGTCCGCGCATCATGGAGATCCTCAAAACCATCGAACCAGGTGTGGGCGGCGAAATCCAATTGACCGACGCTCTTGACGCCCTGCTTGCCGAAGAGGAGGTCTATGCGTTGGTGATCGATCCCAACGACGGTTACGATACCGGTACGCCGGAGAGCTGGCTTGAGACCAACAACACTCTCTTTGAGCTTCGCAAGAGCGAGAATCGCATCTGGGCTCGTTAGAACTTCAAAAAGATGCGACCCGGTGAAGAGGGGGACGTTCACCGGGTCGTAAGGAGGGATGTGCGGTTGCCGAACAACCGCTCTGCTTCTGAAAGGGAGAAAGCAGACAAGTGATCTAATAGGAGGTCGAATCACTTGTTCTGCCTAAGTATAACGAGCTACCTTGAAGTCTCTATGAATGACGGGTGGGCATCTTATGAATTACGCGGTGCACCATGGACACGCTTTTTACCGAAATTGAACAACGGGAAAAGTCAAAAGTGGCCCCTTTGGCGGTGCGTATGCGACCGCGCACCCTTGATGAGCTGGTGGGTCAAGAGGACGCCGTCGGTCCCGGCAGCTGGTTGCGCAACGCGATCGAACAGGACAGCTTAAGCTCAGTCATCCTTTTCGGCCCCGCCGGTACCGGCAAAACTTCCCTCGCTCACGTTATCGCCGAGACGACCCAGGCAGTATTTGTGGAAGTCTCAGCCATCGGAGGCACGGTATCTGATCTCAGACGAGAGATCGATTCAGCCGAGCGTCGGCTTCTCTCGTCGGGCCTTACCACGATCCTGTTTGTGGATGAGATCCATCGCTTCAATCGCTCCCAGCAAGACGCTTTGCTCCACGCGGTGGAAGATCGCACCATCGTCTTGGTGGGCGCAACCACGGAGAACCCGTTTTTCGAGGTCAACTCCGCTTTGATATCACGCTCCCGGGTGGTGGAGCTCCATTCTCTCGCCGACAAGGACATCGCGACGCTCCTTGAGCGAGCGGTCGAGGATGAACGAGGACTCAACGGAGCCTATGAGCTTACCGATCAAGCCCGCGACGCCATCATCTTGCTCGCCGGTGGCGATGGCCGCTCCGCGATCACCACGCTTGAGCTTGCGGCTGGTTTGGTGAAGAAGGGGACGCGGGAGGCCCCCAGTGTCATTGACGAGGAGGCGGTGCGAAGCGCCAATCCTCATCGGAGTCTTCCCTACGACAAGAATAAGGATATGCACTATGACGTCATATCCGCGTTTATCAAGTCCATGCGCGGCAGCGATCCCGACGCGGCGCTCTATTATCTGGCTCGCATGATCGACGGAGGAGAGGATCCGAAGTTCATCGCCCGTCGTATCTTCATCCTAGCGTCGGAGGATATCGGTAACGCCGATCCTAACGCGCTTCTCGTGGCGGAGGCTGCTTTTCGATCGGCCGAGGTTATCGGCTATCCTGAGTGCCGCATAAACCTCGCTCAGGCGGCTATCTACATGGCTCTCGCCCCGAAAAGCAACGCCGTCATCATGGGGATCGATAAGGCTTTGCAGGAAGTGCGCCAAGGTCCCGCGCGTGCCGTGCCTGATCATCTGCGAGATCGTCATCGTCCCGGTTCGGAAAACTATGGACCCTATCGCTATCCGCACAACTATCCGAAAGGCTGGGTAGACCAGCGCTATCTTCCCGAGGGTCTCGAAAAGGGATGCTTCTATCAGCCAAGCGACAGGGGTTGGGAATCCTACCGCTTCGAAGTCACCATGCGGGACCGAACCCCAGAACCGCCCGATGACCTTAGTGGCCTAAGTAACGAAGCAGCTACTTGATTAAACTGTCGGTTCAAATAGCCCGTGAGATGTTTAGAATAGAGGTCATAATAAAGCTACCCAGGATCAGCGGAGCTGGATGATCTGCGACGGCTGGAGCTGAAGAGCTGGGCAACGTCGATGAAGGGAACACGAGCATGGAAGTCATCAACATCATTCTTCCCATTGTCTACATCGTTGTGGGTTGTCTGTTGGTGTGGTTCATCGTCGAATTGGTGATTACCATTCGCAAGGCGCGCAATACGGTGACCGATCTACAGCAGAAGCTTGAGCCGACGCTCGACAACGTTCAGCGCATATCGGCGGGGGTCGAGCCGCTCATCAAAAAGGTTGATCCCATGATGGATCGCGTGAACCTCACCGTCGATGCCGCTAATTTGGAAATCATGCGTCTCGATCAGGTGATGGAGGACATGAAAAAGATCACCGGGTCTGTGGCTAATACGCTCGATACCGTCGATACGGTAACCAGTGCTCCGCTTGATCTGGTCGCTTCCGTCACCGATAAGGTGCGCAAGCGCTTCCGTCCTCGTTATGCCTCCAAGGAATCCGAGAAGCTGGGCGAGGGCCAGAAGGCTGGCGCTGCCAAAGAGGCGGAGAAGCTGGGCGACGGTCAGAAAAGCGGCTCAGAGGTAGTTCATGAACTTGTGGATGAGGCCTCTGACGCGGCCGCGAACGCCGCCGTGGAAATCCATGACAATCTCAAGGACTTAGGCAAATAGTACATGGCGAATGCCACTGACAAGCCTGCTACCACGACTCCTCAGTCGACTCCTCAGCCGCCTGCTCAACTGGCAGTTAAGCCGCGAAGCGGTCAGGAGCGCTACGAAACAGCTCGTATGCGTTTTGTGACCATATGGAGCGTCGTTGGCGCCATATTGCTTGCGGGTGTGGTTATCTACCTGATGAGAATCCTTGCGATGCCCATCAGCATCTTGGCTTGGACGGTCGTCATCGTGTTTTGTCTGCGGGAGATCGTCAATCGATTCTCTAAGTGGGGTTTGAACCGGACATTGGCGACGGTGTTCGCCTATGTCATAGGCTTTATCATTCTGCTGGCCATTGGGCTGCTGCTCTTTTCGCCTATCTTTGGTCTGAATAATCAGTTCAATGACTTGATTAAATCCTTGCCGGGCTATGTCCAGCAAGTGACGGATTGGTTGGAGTCCCTCTACAGTCGTTACAGCTCAGTGCTCAACGATGACACGGTTCGCCAGGTCATCAGCTCTCTTCAAAGCGCCGTCAGCTCTTGGGCCAGCCAAGTGGCCCAAAATAGTGCCAGCTTCGTGATCAATTTTGGCACCGCCATCGGCAATAGCTTCATGGCCATTGGCTTTGGCCTGGTCATCGCTTTCTGGGTTCTCATGCAGCTGCCCGCCATCGGTCGCGAGACCATGCGCGTGATTGGTCCGAAACATGAGGAGGGCGCCCGCTTTTGGCATTGGACCTTCACGCGAGTTATGGGTGGCTATATCAAGGGGACGCTGCTGCAGTGCGCCATCATCGGTGTCGCAGGTGGCATCCTCTATGCGATCGTCGGAGTGCCCTATGCAGCCGCACTGGCGGTCATCACCGGCGTTCTCAACATTATCCCCATCATCGGCCCGTGGCTTGGTGGTGGCTTAGCCGCTTTGATGGCTATCTTCGTAAGTCCCCTGAGCGCGATCATCGTGCTGGTGGGTATCATCATTATCCAAAACTTCGTCTACACCTTCGTCTCACCGCGCATCATGGCGAATTCGGTGGACGTGCATCCGGCGGTCACGCTCCTCGCTTTGATGACAGGCATGGCCATTGGTAATGCGATGGCGGGTCTCGTTGGCTCTTTGGTTGGCATGCTGGCCTCCATCCCAGCCGCCGCCGTAATCAAGGCTATCTTCGTCTATTACTTCGAAAAGCACACCGGTCGGCGTATCGTAGCCGAGGATGGTGTCTTCTTCCAGGGCAAACCTTTGGATGAGCTGAACTCCGATCAGCAAAAGGCCGAACACGAAGGGCCTTTGGGTCGCTTTGTCTCCCATATTCATCGCACCAAGCACGAAGAGGCAGAAAAACCCGATTCGGGAGCCGACGTGACAGATGATGATGGCCTTGCGGCCATACAAGACGTCCTGCTCGACGGCGATAAGCCAGATTCCTCCGATACTTCATCCTAATCCAGCTTTTACTCGTCATCGAGTTTGATCGAATCAGATGGATCAGGTCCGATCCGATCAGAACTGATCTGATCTCAGCGAATCTCTTAAGCGAATCTCGTTAAAATAGGCCATAATAAGCTTTTGCTTTCTTATGCGATTGAGAAGAATGGAATCGTGACCATGAAATATATGACGAGCTCAGAGCTGCGTGAAACATTTCTGCGCTATTTCGAGGAAAAGGGCTGCAAGATCATGCCCTCCTCATCCCTCATTCCTGACGATCCGTCTTTGTTGTTGACCAGCGCTGGTATGGTTCAGTTCAAGCCCTATTTCCTGCAGCAAAAAAAGCTGGAGGCCCCCTATATCGGCACCACCACCGTGCAAAAATGCGTGCGGACCAACGACATCGACATTATCGGCACCACCGGCCGCCATCTGAGCTTTTTCGAGATGCTCGGCAACTTCAGCTTCGGCGAGTATTTCAAGAAAGAGATGTGCGCTTGGGCCTACGATTTCTCGGTGAACGTGTTGGGACTGCCCCCCGAGCGTCTCTATTTCACCGTCTTTAAGGATGACGACGAGTCCATCGAGATTTGGAAGTCGCTGGGCGTCCCGGATGATCATCTCTCCAAGCTGGGCGAAGAGGATAACTTCTGGCGCGCTGGTCCCACCGGCCCTTGCGGTCCTTGCTCTGAAATCTATTATGACCAGGGCGAGGAGTACGGCTGCGGACGTCCTGATTGCGCCCCCGGCTGCGATTGCGATCGCTTCCTCGAGTACTGGAACCTGGTATTTACCCAGTACGATGCCCAGGAGGATGGCACGCTTGAGCCGCTTCCGAAGAAAAACATCGACACCGGCATGGGACTTGAGCGCATTGCCTCGATCATGCAGGGCGTCCATTCTAATTACGAAACCGACATTTTGCGCAGTCTCGTGGCTATCGGGGAGGATCTCGCCGGCATCGAGTACGGCGAGGATCCTGAGCAGGATCTCAATCTTCGCATCATTGCGGATCATAGCCGCTCCATCGTTTTTATGATCGCCGACGGCATTTTGCCCTCCAACGAAGGCCGTGGCTATGTGCTGCGAAGGCTGCTTCGCCGCGCCATCATGAAGGGCCATAACCTCGGCATCCAAGGACCGTTCCTGAACGCTTACGCCGATGAGGTAGTGGCGCTGATGGGCAGCGTCTATCCCGAGATCGTGGAGAATCGTGAGCTTGTGCGTCGCTTAATCCTCGCTGAGGAGGAGCGTTTCGGCGCGACGCTGCGCCAGGGTCAAGCATATCTCGACGACGTCCTCGAAAAACTGGAGGGCGGCGTATTGGCTGGAGAAGATGCCTTTGTGCTTCATGACACCTATGGGTTCCCCATCGAGGTGACCCAAGAGATCGCTCAAGCCCGTGGCTTCGAGGTGGATCTCGAAGGATTCGAGCGTTCCATGGAAGCTCAGCGTGAACGCGCCCGCGCGGCTGGATCTAAAAACGCCGAGGCGGCTTGGTCGACCTATGGTGGCGTTTACGTGGATTTGCTCAACCAGTTCGGCAAGACTCGTTTCCTCGGTTACGAAAACACCGAGTCGGACGGTAAGGTCATCGCCTTACTTCGCGACGGACAGCCTGTCGAAAGCCTCCTGCCTTCAGAGGATGGCGAGGTCATCCTCGATCAGACCCCGTTTTATGCCGAGATGGGCGGTGAGGTCGCCGATACCGGCTATATGGAAAACGGTATTACCCATGCCTATGTGGTCGATGTTCAAACCCCCGAGAAGGGTTTGACGGTTCATCGGGTCCGCAACGAGGAGGGCGTGCTTTCGGTGGGCGATTCGGTCAAGGCGTTTGTGGACGCTCGTCGTCGTTCCTGCATCGAGCGCAACCATACGGCAACGCATCTGCTCCATGCTTCCTTGCGCCAAGTGCTTGGGGATCATGTGAAGCAAGCTGGCTCCTACGTGGGTCCCGATCGTCTTCGTTTCGACTTCACCCATTTCGAGGCCATGACCCCCGAGCAGATCGCCGAGGTGGAGCGAGTGGCCAATGATCGCATCTTCGAGGCGCTGCCGACGGCAATCTATGAGACCTCGCTGAATGAGGCCCGCGCATCGGGTGTTACGGCTCTTTTCGGTGAGAAATACGGCGAGAAGGTGCGCGTTGTGGAAGCGGGAGATTTCTCCCGGGAGCTCTGCGGTGGCTGCCATGTGGGCAATACCGCCGAGATCGGCTTTCTGAAGATCACCTCCGAGTCGAGCGTCGGCGCTAATCTGCGACGCATCGAAGCGGTTACCAGTTATGCCGCTTTGGCCTATATGAACAAGATCGAGGCCGAGCTGAAGGAGACGGCGGCTCTGCTTCGCGTTCCGCTCTTCGACGTGCATGAGCGTACCGCTGCCAACGCGAAAGCGGCACGCGATATCGCACAGCAAGCCAAGAAGATGAAGAGCGCCGCGAGCGATGACGGAATTGCCACTTTGCTGACTGCCGAAGTCGCGGCCAAGAACGGCTATCCGGTCATCATCGCCCGAACCACCGCGAACCAATCGAGTGGCATGAGAGAGCTCTGGGACGTGCTGCGCTCCCGTATGAGCGCACCTGGCGCTGTCGTGCTCGCTTCTGAGCGGGATGGAAAGCCGGTGCTTATGGCGGCTGGAACCCCTGAGGCGGTGGCGGCGGGATTTGACGCCGGTGCCATGATCAAGGCCATCTCTCCGGCTATCCAAGGTGGTGGCGGCGGCAAAGCGGCCATGGCCCAGGCAGGTGGTAAGAACGCCGCCGGCATCGATGAGGCTCTCGCCGAGGCTCGCCACATCCTTCTTCCGTGAGGGTACTCGCGCTTGACATAGGCGCCGTTCGCACCGGTATCGCCATAAGCGATCCTGAGGAGCGGGTTGCCACGCCCTTGGCGGAATTCTCAACTCCGGAGCTTCTCAACAAAAATCAGCGCTTCATGCGTTTGCTTGAGGATTGGGAGCCCGAGCTTCTGCTCTGCGGACTTCCCTATACGCTCGCGGGAGAAGAAGGGAAACAGGCCGCGTCCATACGGGAGAAAGCCGAACTTCTGGGTTCGTTATATGGGCTTCCGGTCGCGTTTACCGATGAGCGCCTCAGTTCCCAAGAGGCTAAACGGAGTTTGCGTGAAAAGGGCCTCGATGAAAAAGCCATGCGCGGCAAAATAGATATGATAGCAGCAAGCATTTTTCTCCAGGCTTGGTTGGATAGGCGCCAGTCGATCGATGGGGAATCGTCGGATTGGGCCAATGGGGAATCGTCGGATTGATTTTGCCTGGAAGAGCACCGCTGGGCAAGGCGGGACTCGATTTTTAGGGGGCATTCCTGCCTATGACGAGGCGCAGTAAGCAAATTACCTATTCGGAGCGACCCACTCGTGCAAGCAGGCGGGCTCATGCTCGGGGCGAGCAGATGTTTCGCACCTATGACACTAGCTCTATTCGACCGAGGCGCAGCAAAGCTCCTATCGTGGTGGCTGTGGTGCTTGTCGTCGTGGTCATCGCTGTCATCGCTTTTCTTTTGAGCACTTGTTCATCTTCGAAAGCTGATCTTCTTCCTTCCGATCAGACCGCGGTGGTCGTGGTGGAATCCGGTGAGGGTGCCATGGCCATAGGCCAGAGTCTCGCCGATGAGAAGCTGGTAGAATCCGCCGACGCTTTTGCCAAACGGGTGGTGGCTCTCGGAGCCGAATCCTCTCTTTTACCAGGCGCCTATGAATTCAGAGGCGGCACCTCGCTCGATGAGATCATCAGCGCCTTGCGGCAGGGACCGTCCTCTACTGGCATCGCGTTAACCATACCCGAGGGGCTTACCCGCGAGGCAACGGCTCAGGTGATTGACAACGCCACCGATGGTCGCATTAGCGCGGAAGACTTCCTCGCGGTGACCGCCAACGCATCGGATTGGGTAAATCAGTACAGCTTCCTTCAGTCCGCGGGAACCCATTCCCTGGAGGGATTCCTCTTCCCGAAAACCTACACGGTAACCGCTGTAGACGATGCTCGTAGTGTGACGGCCATGATGCTTGATCAGTTCCAGACAGAGATAGCAAACCTCTCGTTCGCCTATCCGCAGTCGCAGGGTTTGGATCTCTATCAGACGGTCATTCTCGCCTCCATCGTGGAGAAAGAGTGCGCGGATGAGCATCGCACGACGGTGGCTTCGGTCTTCTATAATCGCCTCGCCTCTGACCGCCCTTATCTGGAGTCGGATGCGACCACGGCCTATGAGGTAGGTCATGACCCGACGGGTGAGGAAGTCCATTCCGACACGCCCTACAGCACGTATACCAATGCGGGGCTTCCCCCTACGCCGATCTGCTCACCGAGCCTTGAGTGTCTTGAGGCCGTGTGCAATCCGGATTCGACGGATTACCTGTTCTTCTACTTCCGTCCCAATGATTCGGGCGGCCTCGACTACTTCTTTAGCCGGACCTACGAAGAGCACCAGCAGGCCATAGCCTCTTAGCCAGGCTTTATCATGAGCCTATATCATGAGCCTTCATCAACCCGATAAGTACTTCTCGCGAATATCGGCTATCGATGTAGACAAGGATCTGCTCGCTTTAGGCATTCGCTTTGTGCTCCTCGACATCGATAACACCATCCTCGGGCGAGGCGAAGCGGCGGTTCCTCGAGATGTAGGTCTTTGGATGGCTTGCGCTCGCGACAAAGGGATCAAGTTCTGTTTGCTCACGAATAGTTGGCATCACCAGCGCGTAAGCAAACTTTCCGCCGATTACGAGCTGCCTCTTGTGGCCAAAGCGCTCAAACCCTTGCCGCTCGGCTATTTAGCGGCCCTACGCAAGCTTTCCGCTCCGCGCAAAGAGACGGTCATGGTGGGCGATCAGCTGCTCACGGATGTGGTTGGCGCTCATATGGTGGGAATACGCGCCTATCTGGTTCAGCCTTTGGTGGAAAAGGATCTGCCCTATATGCAGTTTATGCGGCAGGTGGAACGGGCTATGATCGATAACCCCGTACCGGTTACCAAAGGCGAGGCAAGCTAGAAGAGAACCTCTTATGATTGAAGAGATTCTCTTACGCTAGAAACAATTAACTTGTGGTAGAAGAGATTCTCTTATGATGGAGATAGAGGACAAAACGAACGCGATGGATGAAATGAACTCGATAAATAACTCGACCAATAACAATGATGCAACGTACGAAATGAGTTCGAGCGGCAGAGCTTGTGCAACGCGCGAAATGAACTCGAGCAGCGGAACCGATGTGACGAATACAGACGAACAGTTTTACCTGCTTGGGCATCCGGTCAGCCATTCCAAATCCCCAGCGATGTATAACGCGGTCTATCGTCGGCTCGGGTTGCCGTGGACCTACGAGTTGATGGATTTAGCCGATGGAGAGGAGGCGCGGCGTTTTGTCTATGAGGGGACGTGGCGCTCAATCAACATCACCACCCCCTACAAACCGCTCGCGCTCGAGGCGGCGACGGTGGTCGGAGCGTCGGCTCGACTCGCCCAGGGGTCGAATCTTCTGATACGAAAAGGTGATGCTCGCATCGCCTACAACACCGATGGGGAAGGTTGCATCGCCTTTCTTGAGCGCGCGGGAATCTCTTTCGACAACGCGCGCGTGGTCGTTTGCGGTACAGGGCCCACGGCGCTCGCCATTCTCCATTCCGCCGCCTGCGCAGGAGCGGCCGAAGTGGTGCTTTTAAGCCGCGACAAGGAGAAAAGCCAGCGAGTTCTCCAAGACTATCTCGAGCGCTTTGACCAGCTCGCCCATGCGACGATCGAACTTCCCGCTCTCAAGCGCGGCCATCGCAGCTTTAAGCAAGCCTATGACGAGACGGTTTTCAAATTCGGAAGCTACACCAGTTCAAAGCAGGCCATCAGCGCAGCGGATCTCATCGTCGACGCCACGTCTTTGGGAATGAAGCCGGACGATCCTGCCCCCTTTGACATAACGCTCCTCCAGCTGGGTCAAGTGGTTTTCGACACCGTCTACGGTCATGGCACGACGGCTCTTGTGGGTGCGGCGCGAGATCGAGGCTTGAAGGTCTTTGATGGTGCCGGGATGCTGGTGGCGCAGGCGGTTCAGACGCTTGCCATGGTGTTTGACGTCATGAAGCTTGATCAGCTGCCGAGTTTTGATGAGCTCTTTAACCTCATGGCTGAGGCGGCTGGTTTTCAGAATCTCTGAGTTTATAGATCTCTGAGTTTAGTTTTAGGTGCTGCGCTACAATAGCTCAAAATGACATGTTCCAAACATGTCCCGATCTGTTTAAGGCATACCTCAGGAGGCTTTTCTGAGGAGCTTGGGCGAAACGAGAGCGACACCATGCAATACATCACAGCTGGCGAAAGCCATGGACCGCAACTGACCGCGATCGTCACCGGTGTTCCCGCCGGTTTGGAGCTATCAGAGCGCCAGATCAACAGCGATCTTAGTCGCCGGCAAAGCGGTTACGGTCGTGGTGGCCGCCAAACCATCGAGCGAGATCAGGTCCAGATAAAAAGCGGCGTTCGCTTCGGTCGGACCTTGGGAACGCCCATTGCTCTTGTCGTCCAAAACCGCGACTGGGAGAACTGGTCTGCGCGTATGGCGCCATTCGGCAATCCCCCGGAGGATCTGGTGCGGGAGGTGACTCCTCGGCCAGGGCATGCTGACCTGGTGGGAGCTCTCAAGACCAACACCGATGACTGCCGCAATGTGCTCGAGCGGGCAAGCGCTCGTGATACGGCGGCACGCGTCGCGGCCGCGGGTATCGCTCGCGAGCTTTTGGCCGAGGTGGGAGTGGAAATCTATTCCTATGTGACGTCGATCGGAAGCGTCAGCATGCCTGAAGAGGATCCTATGGTTCAGGCTGCCAGCTATCGCAGTCTTGATATCGAATTCTCGGAGACTCGCTGTCCTGATGAGGCTACCACCGAGGCCATGAAGGCCGAGATCGACAAGGCCAACAAAGCGGGGGAGAGCCTTGGCGGAATCTTTCGGGTTGTGGCTCTTGGCCTGGTTCCTGGTTTGGGCGGTTATGCCTCTCCCTCTGATCGGCTGACCTCTCGTATCGGTGGCGCCCTCTTCTCCATTCCCGCTATCAAGGGGGTGGAGTTCGGCTTGGGCTTTGAAGCGGCACGGCGGCCGGGATCTCAGGTTCATGATCCCATCGCTCATTCCCAGCAGGATGGTTTCTACCGCACGAGCAACAACGCTGGTGGGCTTGAAGGTGGCATGACCAACGGCATGCCGCTCGTGGTGTCCGCTGCCATGAAGCCCATTCCTACCTTGATGAAGCCGCTTGACACCGTCAACATGGAGACGCTGGAGCCGGAGGTGGCGTCAAAGGAACGCAGTGACGTTTGCGCGGTGCCAGCCGCGGCGGTAGTTGCGGAGGGCGAGGTAGCCTTTGTTTTGGCCAACGCCTACCTGGAGGCTTTCGGCAGCACCAACATGGCTGATTTGAAGCAGTCGCTTGCCTCCTACAAGAAGCGTTTGGCGACGATGGCTCGATAAAAAGGAGAAAACGATGCCAAGGCATTCGTATCAATTGAATCAACCGGTTTTTTTGATCGGGTTTATGGGTTCGGGCAAGACGAGCGTCGCTCGCAAGCTGGCTCGCAAGTGTGGTGTGGCTTCCGTGGACATGGACACTTATATCGAGCGCCGCGAAAACCGCAGTATCTCCGAAATTTTCGAGACTGACGGCGAGGAGGCGTTTCGAGATATCGAAAGTGAGGCCTTAACCGAGCTGCTCAAGCTGGATCCCGCCCTGATCGCCTGTGGCGGCGGGGTCATCACTCGTCCAGCTAATTGCGAGGCTATGACATCTTCGGGGCTTGTGGTCTACCTGAAAGTCACTCCCGAGGAGGCCGCCGAACGCATCAGCGATGTCTCCACTCGACCTCTTTTCCAAGATCTTTCTCAGGCACGGAGCCGTTATGAGGAGCGGGAGCCTCTCTATGAGGAGCTGGCGGATCTTACCATCGAAACCGCTGGTCGTCCCATACCGCTTATCGCTCAGGAACTGCAACGCAAGTTGGTTCAGGAGAAGGTGTTATGCCAGCAACCCGAATAGTGGTGAACATCCCTGATGAGAAAGCCTATGACGTACGGGTCGGATCGGGGATCATTGAAAACCTCGGAAGTCGTCTGAGAGAAATCGAGGCGGTGGCGAACTCGCCTCAACTTTTGGTTATATCCGACGATCAAGTGGCGCCTCTCTATCTTGATCAGGTGAAATCCTCCCTCAAGAAAGCTCGGTATCAGGTAAGCGACATCGTGATTCCCGCCGGGGAATCTTCTAAATCGCTCGAGCTTGCCGGTGAGATCTGGGAGGCTATGGCGGGTCTCGGCATCGGTCGGGATTGTGGCGTGGTCGCTCTCGGCGGCGGCGTCGTGGGGGATCTCGCGGGCTTTGTGGGATCGACATTCATGCGTGGTCTTCCGGTGGTTCAGGTTCCGACGACGTTGCTTGCCATGGTGGATTCGTCGGTGGGAGGCAAAACCGGCGTCAACCTGGAGGCCGGTAAAAACCTGGTAGGAACTTTCCATCAGCCAGTTTATGTGTGCGCCGATGTGGATACGCTGCAGACCTTGACCGATCGCGAGTGGCGTTGTGGGCTTGCGGAGATCGCGAAGGCTTCGGTCATAGACTCCGACGATTTCTTCTTCTGGATGCTTGATGAGCAAACGGCGCTCAGCGAGCGGAAGGTAGAGGCGGTCAATGAGGCTATCACCCGTTCGGTCATCTTCAAAGCTGGCGTGGTAGCTGCCGATAAAACGGAGAGCCATGGGGTGCGCGAGTGTCTCAACTATGGTCACACTCTAGGTCATGCCATTGAGGTCTTGGCTGGCTACGGGACGTTTTCTCATGGCCAGGCTGTCGCCGAAGGCATGCGTTTTGCCGCTCGTCTCGCTCATCGTTTGCTTGGCACCTCATCCGAATTAGTTCAGACTCAAGATCAGCTTTTGGATGGGCTTGGGCTTAATCCGGTGGTGTGGTCGGCCTCACCTGAAGCCATGCTCAACGCGATGAAGAAGGACAAAAAGGTGCGAGGCGCGAGGGTTCGCTTCGTGCTGCCGCGCGACATTGGCGTTTGGGAGACTCAGGAAGTGGGCGATGAACTGCTCCTTGAGGCTCTCGGGGAGTGGCAGCGCACCAAGCAGATTCTGGCATCGAATGCCTAAACTGTAACCCAAGTGCTTGTATCCAACGTGCTTGTACCCCATGTGCTTGTACCCCAAGTGCAAACGCGGCCGCTTCAGGCGCGCCAACGCGATGCCAAATACTAAATCAGGTTAAAGAAGGGACTTTATGAAACGTTATCTTTTGATGAACGGTCCGAACATGGATATGCTCGGGATTCGCGAGCCGGGTGTTTACGGTGGCCAAACTCTGGCCGATCTTGAAGCCATGATGAGCGACTACGCAAAGGAGAAGGGCGTGGCTCTCGAGTGCTTCCAGTCCAATCACGAAGGCGCTCTTATAGACAAGCTTCATGAAGCCCATTTTTCCGGTATGGACGGCATCATCTACAATCCCGGTGGCCATACCCATTATTCCTACTCGCTTCGCGATGCCGTAGCCGCCATAAACGTTCCGGTGGTGGAGGTGCATATCTCCGATATCGACAATCGCGAGGAGTTCCGCAAGACCTCTGTGATCGCGCCCGCTTGCGTGGCCCAGATCAAGGGCAAGGGACTTGATGGTTATAAGGAGGCTCTTGATGTCCTGCTCGGACGCGAGGCTTCATAGACTGCGAAATGCTTGCAGCGAGGAGGGCTATGAGGCTTTCTTCGCTTGCAACACCTCGGATATCCGCTGGGTGAGCGGCTTTGACGGGGTCTTCGATTCGGAGCGCGCTCATGGACTTTATGTCGACGGCAAGCGGGCTGTTCTGCACACGGACTCGCGTTATAGCACCGCCCTTGAGGCGCGAAGCGCAGGTGGCCCCCTGAGAGTGGTAACCGAGCCGCGAAGCGCCGAGTCATTTGTCCTTGAGCAGTGGAAACAGCACTGCGCCTCCAAGGAAAACCTTGAAGGCGCCCTTGGCGTTGGAGGCATCCGCGACACAGGGGATCGTCTTGGCGCTGAAGGCGCCCTTGGGATCGAGGATACGCTTACTCTTGGGGAGTATCGTCGACTGCAAGAGGCTTTTGTCGACGCGAATATCGAGCAGCCTTTTTGTGAAACCCATGATTTCATTCTCACGCTTAGGGCTAGTAAAGATGGAGAAGAGATCAAGCGGATGAAAGCCGCCCAGGCGATCACCGATAGCGCTTTTGGCTACATCGTATCCTTTATGAAGCCCGGCATGAGCGAGCGCGAAGTGCAAATCGAGTTGGAATCATTCATGCTGCGGGCGGGAGCCGATGGCCTGGCTTTTTCCTCGATTGTGGCTACCGGCGCCAATGGGGCCTCTCCCCATGCCATTCCGGGCGATACGAAGCTTGAGGCTGGCCAGTGCGTGGTTTTGGATTTTGGGGCCCGTTTCGCGGGCTATTGCTCGGACATGACGCGGACGGTGTTTCTCGGCGAACCCGATGCCCTGATGCGCCAGGCTTTCGAGACTATGCGTGAGGCCAATGAGCAAGTGGAGTCGTTTCTGCGTTCCGGCGTGACGGGAGCCGAGGCCCATTATCTTGCGGAGCAGATTCTCGCCGATGGGGGATTTGGAGGCCTGATGGGTCATGGACTCGGTCACGGGGTCGGGCTTGATATCCATGAGCTACCCGTACTTTCTCCACGAAATCTCAAGCCGCTGGAAGTTGGCAACGTGGTGACCGTCGAGCCCGGAATTTACCTGCCGGGCCGTTTCGGCATGAGGCTGGAGGATTTCGGCGTCATTGAGGAACAGGGTTTTTCCGTATTTACCCAATCGACGCATGACATCGTTATAATATAAATCGAGTTATCAATAATTGAGTTATCAAAAGCGACTATCCCCAAGCTAAGGCTTGAATAAGGAGGATGCGGGATGGCCATTTCAACGGCAGATTTTAAAAATGGTATGTGCATTGACTATAACGGCAAGCTCTACACCATCGTTGAGTTTCAGCATGTGAAGCCCGGCAAAGGTGGAGCGTTTGTGCGCACGAAGCTGCGCGATATCAAGACGGGTCGCGTGGTCGATTACACCTTCAACGCTGGCACCAAGTTCGATTCGGTGCGTCTTGAGACCAAGAAGATGCAGTACCTCTACACCGATGGCAGCGATTATCACTTCATGGATAACGATACCTACGAGCAGCTCGCCATCAACGCCGAAACCGTCGGGGATGCTGCTCAGTGGCTTAAGGAAAATGACGAGGCGTCTCTGCTCTACGCGGGGGATGAGTTGATCTCTCTGGAGCCTCAGATGTTCGTGGAGCTTGAGGTCACCGAGACCGAACCCGGCTTTAAGGGCGATACCGTCCAAGGTTCCACTAAGCCGGCCACTCTCGAGACCGGGGTTACCATCCAGGTGCCAATGTTCATCGAGATTGGGGACGTGCTTCAGGTGGACACCCGCGACGGCCGCTTCATCAAGCGGGTCTAGAGAGCCGCGATCGGGGCTTCAAGCTGCTAAGTCTGTGAATTTAGCAGCCTTGGTCCAAGCAAAGGACCACTGTCTTCTATAATTTCGATTTCAAGCGCGAAAAAAGCGCTCGTAAATGCGATCTTTGACGTATTTGATAGGGGGTGTGAGTTTATGTCCAGACTCCAAATCATGGACACCACTATCCGCGACGGTCAGCAAAGCCTGTGGGCTACGCGTATGCAGATTGGGGAGATGCTCCCGATTCTTCCTAAGATGGACCAGGTAGGCTATTGGGCCATTGAAGCCTGGGGCGGAGCAACCTTCGACTCCTGCCTGCGCTTTCTTGACGAAAATCCGTGGGAACGCCTGCGTTCGATCAAGGCCAATACTCCCAACACGCCACTTGCCATGCTCTCCCGTGGGCAGAACCTGGTAGGTTATAAGCACTATTCCAAGGACATTATCGATCACTTCATCAAGGCCGCTCACCGCAATGGTATTGAGGTCTTCCGTGTATTCGACGCCTTGAACGACATCCGCAACATCGTCGATAACGCTGAGGCTATCAAGGAGTGCGGGGCTCACTTCGAAGGCGCCATCTCTTACACCATATCGCCTGTTCATACGCTGGACAGCTTCTTGGAATATGGCCAGCAGCTGAAGGATTTAGGGGCTGATTCTATCGCCATCAAGGATATGGCGGGCATGCTGACCCCGTATCGCACCGAACGCATGGTGAAAGCCTTCAACGCTGAGATCGGTCTTCCGATTCACATCCACTGCCATTACGTCGGTGGTATGGCGCCGGCCAACATCATCAAGGCAGCAGAAGCGGGAGCCGCTATCGCCGACACGGCCCATGCGCCGCTGGCTTTCGGCAACAGCCATCCCGCGGTCGAGATGATCGCCGCCGCTTTCCAGGAGAGCCGCTACGATACCGGACTTGACCTCGACCTCCTTTTCGAGATCTCAGAATACTGGGAGGAGATTCGCAAGCGCGGCAAGTACAAGCGTGGCGTCAGCTCCCTGACTCACATGAAGGTTTATTCTCACCAGGTACCTGGTGGCATGATGAGCAACCTGATCAGTCAGCTGGAGGTGCAGAAGGCCGCTGATCGTCTCCCCGAAGTAATGGCGGAGATTCCTAAGGTCAGGGCCGAGGTAGGTTATCCGCCTCTGGTAACCCCCATGTCCCAGATCGTAGGCACCCAAGCGGTGTTTAACGTTTTGACTGGTAAACGTTGGTCAGTGGTTTCAAAGGAAATGAAAGACTACGTCTGTGGCTTTTATGGCAAAGCTCCCGGACGTATGGATAAGGAAATCGTCGCCAGGGTGGCCGGAGGCAATGAGATTCTGCCGCCGGACACGCCTCCGGGATCTCTTGTGACCACCACTTATGACGAGGTCGCCGCTGAGATCGGCGATCTGGCGAAGAACGAGGAAGATGTGCTGATGTATGCCCTCTTCCCCAATGAGGCTCGTACCTATCTCAGTAAGCACAGGACTTCTGAACGCGTCGACTTCATGCTGGAGCAGGAATCCAGCGGTACCAAGGAGGACGATTACGTGGATATCAACCAAATTCGCGAGCTCGTTAAAGTAGCTGAGGAGAGTGGCGTTGGTGAGATCGTCGTGGAGGAGGAAGGCGTTCGCATCGCCGTGCGTATGCCTGGCCAAGTTTACGCCGGTGACACTGTCGCTGCTGTGCCTGCAGCAAGCGCGGCGACGGTACCGAGTGCGCCGGCCGCTGCGGCGGAAGACAATACCGGCCGTCCTCCCACGTGGAAGCCGGTCACTTCCCCTATGGTGGGCACGTTCTACGTGGCTCCCGCCCCAGGTGAGCCGCCCTTTGTCAAAGTGGGGGACGAAGTGGCCGCCAATGAGACGCTCTGCATCGTCGAGGCCATGAAGCTGATGAACGAGATCACCGCCGAGGAGATGGGAACGGTTCGCGAGGTCTGCCTCGAGGACGCCACTCCTGTTGAGTTTGGCACGGTGCTCTTCTATATCGAGCCGCACGAGGTTATGCCCATCGTTCCGGCTCCGGAGACAGCCTGATGTTTTCCAAAGTACTGATAGCCAATCGCGGCGAGGTGGCCCTTCGCGTCATGCGGGCTTGCAAGGAGCTTGGCGTGAAGACCGTCGGCGTCTACTCCACTGAGGATGCCGACACCTATCCGATGCAGTATGCCGATGAGACTGTCTGCATCGGTCCCGCTCAGGCCGCTAAGAGCTATCTAGTCATCCCCAATATCATCGCAGCCGCCAAGACGACGGGCGCTGAGGCCATTCATCCGGGTTACGGATTCCTTGCGGAAAACGCCGACTTCGCACGGGCATGCGCTGAAAACGATCTGGTCTTCATCGGCCCCTCGCCTGAGTGCATCGAGTCCATGGGCGACAAAAGCACTGCTCGCGAGACGATGAAGGCTTGCGGTGTTCCCACGGTGCCGGGATCCGATGGATGCCTCGATACCGTCGAAGAGGCCAAAGCCTTCGCTGATGCGGTGGGCTATCCGGTCTTGATTAAAGCCACCGCCGGTGGCGGCGGCAAGGGTATGCGTGAGGTGCATAGCGCCGATCAGCTAGAGGCCCAATATAAGGCGGCTCGCAACGAAGCCCAGGCGGCCTTTGGTAATGACGGTGTTTATCTGGAGAAACTGGTCTTGCGTCCTCGTCATGTGGAGATCCAGGTGCTTGCCGATGATTTTGGCAATCAGATCTCTCTCTGCGAGCGCGATTGCTCGATCCAGCGGCGCCATCAAAAGCTTCTTGAGGAAGCCCCGTCGCCTGCTCTAACCGAAGAGTTGCGTCGCGCCATGGGCATCGCCGCCATCAAGGCGATACGGGCCACGGGTTATCGCAACGCCGGCACGGTGGAATTCCTGTTGGACCAGAGTGGCCACTTCTACTTCATGGAGATGAACACGAGGGTTCAGGTGGAGCATCCCGTCTCTGAGCAGATTACCGGTAC
>CANRPV010000010.1 GCA_947632575.1 uncultured Eggerthellaceae bacterium
GGGCGGCCTTCGTCGCGATGAGGGTTTCGAAATTCACGCAGTTCAAAAGAGCGGTTTCAATGAGCTGGCACTCAGTGATCGGACCGGTCACCCGCACGAGAGGCTCATGAGGAAAGACGATGGTTCCCTCTTTAACCGTATCGATGTCGCAGGTGAGACGAAAATCGGCCAGGTACTTCAAAAACGCGTTGTCGAAGAGCTGACCGCCCTCGGGAGCCTGAAGACTTTCCAGATAGGCGATATCATCGGAGCTAAACCGGTAATTGGCGATAAGCTCTGCCAATTGGGCCATACCGCAGGCCACCGCGTAACCACCCTTGAAGGGGTAATCACGAAAATACATGTGGAAGCAGGCTTCGTCCTCCATCATGCCTGACGCCCAGTAGCCCTGAGCCATAGACAGCTGATACAGATCGGTTAATAAGGGATTATCCAGTCTCAAAAAGTTCACCTTCGTTTCTTAGTGTTTATCTTCGTTTCTTAATGTTTATCGTGAATTCGATGGGTTGGTTGGAGAAGAGCCGCTCTCACCAGCTTGAGCTTTGTGGCTCCTACGGCGTGGACGCCGATGAGTCTGTTCTTGCTTTGGACTTGACTCGCTCGCTTCACGATTCAACGTGCTCCGCAGACCCGATGAGCGATGACCTGGTCGCAGGCTCTCACCTGTCCCGGCATTGTTTGCTTCAGGTCTTGGCCTTGGAGCCGAGGTTTTCGTGGCGGGCTTGCCTTGGACTTGGCCTTGGCCATGACTCTGTCCCTGGCCTTGATTCAAGCCTTGACTTTGGCTGTGACCTTGACCTTGGTAGTGGCCTTGACTCTGGCTCTGACTCTGAGACGAGCTTTGGCTTTGACGCCTTGCGCGAGGACTGTCTTGCCTCGATCCTCCCTGACGACGATTATTCTCACGCCGTTGCACGGGGCGCCGAGAGGCGCTTTCTTGAACCGTTTCATCAACAGCGTCGGTGTTGATGGAGGTGCTGCGCCTTCTGCGTGGCTTGGGGGATGCCGCCTGTTGGCGTCCCTCGGATGCTTTCTGCTCCGTTGCGCTTCCGGCGACACGACGACTCCTGAGCTTTCGACCAGGGGTCTTTGCCGCTTTCTCGGTGCTTGGACCACCTTCAAGCGTTTTACCATTGTTGATGGAGCGCAGACTTCCCGCCTCGGCAAGCTTATCCGAACCGGTGAACTTGGAAGCCAGAAACGAGAGGGATTCCCCTTGATAGCCAGAGGGTATCTCTTGAGTGGCCTCATCCCAAGCTTCTTGACCCACTCGGTGAGGCTTGGTGCCCTCAGGGGGGGTGTCAAACTCACTCAGAGGCACCTTGACCGGCTTTTCCTCCTCCACCTGAAGCTTGATGACCTCGCGCGGCACATCAAGCTCGATGACTTTCGCATCGCCTGCAGGCGTCTCAATGGTCGCATTGAGCTTGGGAGCTCGGCTCTTGAAATCGCGATAGGCATCGTACTCATAGCGAAGGCAACACATGAGTCGCCCGCACAGACCTGAAATCTTCTGAGGGTTGAGGGACAGATCCTGCTCCTTGGCCATGCGGATAGAGACCGGGCAAAATTCCCCGCCTAAACGCTTGCAGCAAAGCTCCTGTCCGCAGTGCCCGAGACCTCCAATGATTCGCGCCTCATCGCGAACGCCTATCTGCCGCATGTCGATACGCACGCGGAAGTGCGCGGCAAGCTTGCGCACCAAATCGCGAAAGTCTATACGCTCTTCGGCCTCGAAATAAAAGATCGCCTTGTCGCCATCGAAGAGAAACTCCACCGACACCGGATGCATGTCCTCGTTGGATTCGGCAGCCAAAGCCTTAAAGATCGGAAGGGCCTCACGCCCTTGAGCCTCAAGCTCAGCCGCTCGCTCAATGTCCTCTGGCGTCGCGATGCGAAGAACGCTTTTCAAGGGCGTCTTCAGATCCTCTATGGCCTGCTCGCTCACCTCGATAATGTCATCAACCGCCCGGCCGAATTCCCGACCACGGGCAGTATCGACGATGACCGGGTCGTTTTTTCTCACGTCGATATCCCCGGGATCAAACCAGAGGGTTTTCGGGTTATAGGCAAGGTTAATGGGAGATACTCTCACCATGAAGAACCTCTCTTACTTCAAATAACAGTGCATCGATGCACGTCTCTGGAGACACATTATACGAGATGGCCACATCGCAGCGATCGACGGCCTCAATGGCTCGCGTTAGCTTGGCCTCATCCGTATCCTGCGACGCCTCTCCGATCGCGCTTCGCGCATCGACGTTGATTACCAATTCAGGCACCTGAGCGCAGGTTGCCATCACATCGCGCAGCCACGAACGTACGATGGCCGTCAGCTGCCGCATACATTCGGTGGACTTGGCTGTGATCTGTCGCTTGTTTCTCGCCTCGATTTGACGAATCGCCGATTTGGCTAAAAAGTCCTCGTTTTGAGCCAACTCGTTTTCCTGGGCCTGGCGAACCGTGTCAAGGGGAAGCTTCGCGCTGAGCACCAGATCGGCGCCATAACCGAGAATATCCCAATCATCAGCCTGGCGAAGCGAGGCCAGCACATCGAGCACCTTGTTGCGAAACTGCAGTCGCTCGTTGTCCGGCGCACGAAGAAACTCCACCGCCTTCGTGATAGACCCGCTGCAAGCCTCGATGGCGATACGGGCGGTTTCAAGGGAGGCACCGGTATTCTGTCGCACAATACCCGCTGCTTCCCGAGCGGGAATATGGCGAAACGGCACCACCTGGCAGCGTGACACAATGGTGGGTAGCACGCTTTCGCGGGTGCGACCCAAAAGGATGAGCACCACATCATCAGGCGGCTCTTCCAAGGTCTTCAAGAAGGCGTTGGCCGCCGCCGTACCGAGCAGATCGACGCGGTCGATGATGTAGATCTTTCGCTTGGCTTGAATGGGAGCTAACGCTGTATCGGCCACAATATCCCGGATCTGTTCCACGAGATAGGCGTTTGCGCCCTCGGGGGCGAAATAGCGCACATCGGGATGGCGCCGTCTCATCACGCGATCGCAGGCGTCGCAATCCCCGCAACGACCTCCTCGTGGACCATGAGGACCCTTGGGGCAGATAAGAGCCTGGGCGAGCGCGTAGGCGGCGAGCGTCTTATTCGATCCGGCCGGTCCTGTGAACAGATAGGCCTGTGACACCCTTCCGGTTTTCACAATGGTACGGAGGTATTCTCTCACCTGCGGCTGACCTAAGATATTTTCAAACGCATCAGCCAAGGCGTCGATTAGACCTCCTCTTTCGGCTTATCGAGCGATGCAAAAAAGCTCGCGGGTTTTCTGCTTGCCCCGACCCAGCCAAACACATCACCTAAGGCATCAAACACCGCCGTCGCGGTCTGAGATTTAGTTTGGGAAGAGTCAACGAGTCTCATTCGATCGGGATCTTCCTCGACCATGCGCTTGAACGCTTGATTCACCCGATGATGGAAATCCGATCCCGCCATCTCCAGACGATCGGCCCCGTTGCGGTGAGTAGCTCTCTCAAGGCCGGAATCCGCATCAGGCGGCATAAGCACCAGGGTGCGATCAGGCTTAATGCCTCCCGTGGCGAAATGATTCAGCTTCTCCACCGTCTTGCGGTCGATACCACGTCCGAAAGCCTGGTAAGCGATGGTCGAATCGCTAAATCGATCGCAGAGGACAACGGCCCCGCGCTCAAGAGCAGGCCGAATGACCTCCTCCATCAACTGAGCCCGAGCGGCTTCATAGATAAGGAGCTCCGTCTCAAAGCTCATAGCCTCAAAGTCCGGATTGAGCACCACATCGCGCAAAACCTCGCCTATGACCGTTCCACCTGGCTCCCTCAGGCAAAGCACCTCGTAGCCCTCAGCCTGAAGAGCGGCGGCTAGAAAGCGGATATGGGTAGATTTGCCTGCACCTTCGCCACCTTCGAAGGTGATAAAGACACCCGGATACTTTTCTTGAGCGCTCACAGATTGTTTCCTATCTCGAGCGTGCCTCGAACTTGGATTATTTCTCGCCGAGGGCGCATTCTCTGACCGCCTGGGCGACGGTGTCAGCCACCCGCGGGTCAAAGGGATCGGGCATGACGAAATTGGGATTGAGCTCCTCATCCGAGACCAGCGACGCCAAGGCCTGAGCTGCCGCAAGCTTCATAGCCTCGGTGATGCGCTCGGCACGTGCCTCGAGGGCGCCCTTGAAGATTCCCGGAAACGCGATAACGTTGTTGACCTGGTTGGGATAATCCGACCTTCCGGTGCCAACTACCTTTGCGCCGGCGGCAAGGGCGTCATCAGGGTAGATCTCGGGGATGGGATTGGCCATGGCGAATACCACGGCATCGGGAGCCATTTGAGAGACCATCTCTGAGGTGAATGCCTTAGGACCGGACACACCGATAGCCACATCGGCGCCCTTGAAGGCGTCAATGAGGCTTCCTTTCAACCCCTTGGGATTGCTGATGGCAAGCATCGCGCGCATGGCGTCGGTCTTGCAGTTTTCCTCGGAGAGAATTCCCTCACGATCGCACAGAATCACATTGGCGATGCCGTAGCTCAGCAGGAGCTTCGCGATAGCGATGCCGGCCGCGCCGGCGCCGTTGATCACCACTTGAACCTGGTCAGGTGATTTCCCTACCAGCCGCAAGCTGTTGATGACGGCTGAGAGCACCACGATGGCCGTTCCGTGCTGATCGTCATGAAACACGGGGATGTCAAGCAGATCATTAAGGCGCTCCTCGATCTCAAAACAGCGGGGCGCTGCGATATCCTCAAGGTTGATGGCACCGAATCCAGGAGCGAGCGCGACGCACGCCTTTATGATCTCTTCGGTATCCTGGGTATCAAGGCAAATGGGAAAGGCGTTGACATCTCCAAAGCGCTTAATAAGAGCGCACTTGCCTTCCATGACGGGCAGCGCAGCCGCAGGTCCGATGTTGCCTAAACCTAAAACAGCGCTTCCGTCGGTAACCACTGCCACCGTGTTAGCCTTAAGCGTGTAGTCGTAAACGGCCTCCGGATTCTTCGCGATGACCTCGCAAGGCGCAGCCACGCCAGGTGTGTAGGCCATGGCCAAATCCTCGCGATTCTCGATTGCCACTTTGGAGTGGGTCTCGAGAATGCCGTTCCATTCCTTATGCAGACGTAGTGACTCCTCAGTTATGTCCATCTTGCTCTCTAACCTCACTAAAGCTTATTCCGCCCATTTCAAAGCGGGTGCGATCCTTAAGCACAAGGGCTTAATCCCTTGAGTAAAATACCTAGCCGAACCATTGTAAACCTTTACGCCGATGCTGCTTAAAAGCTGCGCGGAATACGCTTATTATCGACATCGAGACCACTGAGCAGGATAATTACCTCCAACGACAGCCGCGGAACTTTTCGCAGAAACGTTATCGTTCGGCATTGCCGGAAAGTTTACCCGGCGAAGGCATAAAAGAGGCACTCACAGGCACGCCATCCATAGAAAGGATCCCCATGGCAGCCACCGCATCATCCGAAACGCTGGCAATAAGCCCAGATCTCATAGGCCAAAAGGTCTACGAGGGTATCTTGCAAGCCGCCTGTGGCCTGAGGCCCGATGTGGCTCAAGCCATGGAGTTGGCGCTCGATAGCGAAACCAGTGAGCGCGGACAACGCATCTTGGCACAGCTTCTCGAAAACAACGCCATCGCCCAGAGAGACCACGTGCCTCTTTGCCAAGACACGGGCGCCGTTTGGGTCAACCTCGAGGTGGGTGAGGATCTCTCGATACCGGGAAACATCTTTTCGACCGTAAACGATGCCGTGGAAGCGGCCTATCGCGACGGCAAGCTGCGCATGAGCGTGGTAAAAGATGCTCTCTTCGACCGTCGAAACACTCAGACCAACTGCCCCGCCTTTTGCGACCTGCAGTTTCGCGCCGGTCATGGCCTGAGGCTTTCCATCCTGCTTAAAGGTGGTGGATCCGATAACGCCTCTCGTCTTGTGATGCTCGCCCCGGGTGCCGGGCGAGATGGCATAAGACATGAGATTTTGCGGTGCGTCAAAGAGAAAGCCGCCAACGCTTGCCCTCCCCTCCTGATTGGCATCGGCGTGGGAGGCACCTTTGATTCCGTGGCCAAATTAGCGAAACATGCGCTCCTGAGGCCCATCGGGTCTGCCGCGGCGAGCACGGAGGCCGCCCAACTGGAGGAAGAGCTATTAGCCGAGATCAACGCCACGGGTATCGGTCCGGCGGCCCTCGGCGGCTCGACGACAGCCCTCGCGGTTCATATCGAAAGCGCACCCTGCCATATCGCAGCCCTGCCTCTCGCCATTAACATGGGCTGTAGCGCCGTGCGCTCGGTAAACTTCGATCTCATTCCCTTTGGCGATCCGGAGGATGACTGCCATGAGTGAACCTATCGCACTGAGTCTTCCCGTCGATCCCCAGGCTCTCAAAGAGCTTTCGATCGGCGATGTGGTGTTGCTGACCGGTCCGGTCTACACCATGCGCGACGCCGGACACAAACGAGCGTTGGATTTCTTGGAGGACAACGGCCATCTTCCCTTCGATCTTGAGGGACAGATTCTTTTCTACGCGGGACCAACCCCCGCCGCTGCCGGAAGGCCTTTGGGCGCGATAGGTCCCACCACTTCATCACGCATGGATTTCGCCACACCCGCACTTCAAAAGGCGGGCATTGCCGCCACCATCGGCAAGGGGAAACGCTCAGAGGAAGACATAGAGAGCTGCAAGGAAGAGGGATGCGTCTATTTCGCCGCGGTCGGCGGTATTGCGGCTCTTCTTGCCAGTCATGTCTTGGAAAGCGATCTTATCGCCTGGGAAGATCTGGGTACGGAGGCCTTGCGTAAACTCTGGCTTGACCAATTCCCCGTGATTGTGGCTATCGACACCCAAGGGCGCGATCTCTACCGTCTCATTGAACGTGGAGCTTCCGAGGTCTAGAGCCTAAAAGTTTAAAAGCCTAAAAGCTTAAGCCGCGCTCGCTTGATCCTTAGATAAACCGTCCTACGCTCGCTTACGCAACACTAAATGGATGCCTTCGTCTATTTGGCTGATCTGGACGTTCTAATCGACTTGGTGGTCTTGGTCGCTCGAGACGACTTGGCTGATCTCTTCTTTCCCGTCGAGGCCCGTCCACGCGTTTTCTCGGCTTTTTCCCTTTCCTCGGCTTTGCCTGGGCAATCGAAATTCGGGCAGATCCTCCAAGGACCGCGATTGGTGGTCACAATGACGATGGGCGCCCCGCAGTGCTCACAGGCCTCATCGGTGGCCGTGAGCTCACCATACTGAGGCAAGGGATAGCGCGTTTGACACTCATCGAAGTTTTCACAGGTGATCGAGCGCTTGAGCGTCTTGGGGTTTCTTCGCGCATAAAGCTTGGCGTCGATCCCCTTATCGCCGCAATTGGGACAGAGCCCCACCATGAGCTCGGGTTCCTGGTTACTTGTACAAGTGGGGTCAATGCAAATGGTACGCGGCTTGGAGCGAAATGCCGTGACTTTTACCTGCGGCATGCCGCAAACAGGACACGGCTCCGGCACCGCTTCAATCTTGCCAGACGGAAGCGGATAGGTGACATCACAATCGGGCCAACCCGAACATCCGATGAACATGGATTTTGTCTTCTGGGAAGCCCGCAGTTGCAGATCCTTGCCACACTTCGGACAAACACCCACATAGGCGTCAGCCGCGACCGCATCGCTTAAGGCCTCTCTCACCTCTTCAGCATGGGGAAGCAGGTCGCTTAGCTGGGTAGACAAAAGATTGCGGGAGTTGTTGACCACCGTTTCCCGGCTCTCGGCTCCCGCTGCGATATCGTCCATCTCCTGCTCGAGCTCTGCCGTCATCTCGGGATGGGTGATGTGAGGGGCGAACTTATCCAGCGCATCCACCACCGCCATGCCCAGCTGACTTGGCTCAATGGGATCATCTTGGATGTATTTCACGTTGTAGAGGCGCTCAATGATGGAGTGGCGCGTTGATTTCGTACCGAGCCCAAGCTTTTCCATCTCTTGGATGAGCTTGCCCTGGGAATAGCGCGCCGGAGGCTCAGTCTGCTTCTTTTGGCAATCGACCCCGTTAAAGGCCACCATCTGCCCCTCTGTGAGGGCGGGAAGCGTCTCGTCCTTTTTGAGCCCATAGGGATATATGCCGCGAAATCCCTTCTTGATTAGCACATCGCCTCGTGCCACGAAAACCTCTCCGCCTACCTCTATCTCGGCTTTGGTGGCCTCTAGCACCGCCGGTTCAGACAATGTGGCGAGGAAGCGCCGGGCGATCAGGTTGTAGAGTTTATAGTCAGCAGCTGACAGGTCATCGGGACTCGCCGCAGCTGTCGGATAAATGGGCGGATGATCGGTGGATTCTTGCTTGCCGCGAGTGGCATGAAGCTTTCCGCCTGAAAGCAACTCGCGACAGTAAGGACCATAGGCCGGATTAGAGGAAATAGTGCGCACCACGGAAGCCAGATCCAACGACGAGGGATAAACGGTGTTATCGACACGCGGATAGGAGATATAGCCGGCCATATAGAGGCTTTCGGCGATCCTCATGGTTCTCGCCGGAGAAAGCCCTTCAGCGGAGGCGGCGGCCATAAGAGAGGTGGTGTTAAAGGGAGCTGGCGGATTGACTTTGCGCTGCTTACGCTCCACGCCGAGCACCTTTCCGCTTCGCTTTCCCTCCACCGCACTAAGCACGGCCTTGGCAGCCTCTTCGGACTTAAAACGCGCGGTGGCATGGGTGGCCTCAAAGGCCTCTTCCCCATCTTTGTCCGTGGGTCCCTCATTGGCGGCAGCATCAAAGAATGCCTTGATAACCCAGTAGTTTTCCGGAACAAAGGCCAGGCGCTCGCGTTCGCGAGCGACGATCAGCGCAAGCGTGGGCGTCTGCACGCGTCCGGAGGAGCGCACGTTGCCATAGCCGGCAAACTTCACCAAGGTCAAAAAGCGCGTGAGCACCGCGCCCCAAATGAGATCGATATCTTGACGCGAGGCGCCGGCCTGGGCCAGGTCCTCATCCATGGGCACCAAATTATTGAAGGCCCCTTCGATTTCGGATTTGGTGAACGCCGAATAGCGGGCCCGTGCCACGGGAGCATCATGATTGACCTCACGGCAGCAGCTTAAGGCATCGGCCCCAATAAGCTCGCCCTCACGGTCGAAGTCCGTCGCGATGATAATGGAATCGGCCTTTTTCGCGAGATTCTTAAGCGAGCGAATTATGTCCTTTTCCTTGGGTAGTTTTTCGATGGGCGCATAGACCAGATAAGGCAGCGCATCCATCTTCCATGCCTTCAGCTCCACCCCATCAGTCATGAAAGGCTTTTTCTTCTTGAAGGGAGGCACAGGAAGGCTCGTGGGAACTGTCGCGGGAATTCGCTCGCCCGCCTCGGTCACACCCTGCCATCCCCCACGCTTTTGATAGATCATCTGGGGTGTGAAATCGGGCTCGAGGATATGACCACGAAGCCCAATGGTGACCCATTCCTCGCCATCCACCTCGAAGCGATACACGGGAGTGTTGTAAACGCTGTCCTTCTTAGGTTTCGAAGCCCCTAAGAGATCGGCGATCTTTTGCGCGGCATCGTTCTTTTCGGTGACGACAAGTTTCAAGCTACCACTTCCTACTACAGCCTCGGGATAGACGCATAGCGGCTAATATACACGATTGCTTCTTTGAATGAAAACTCTCCAGACGAGGTTCAAACACACCTGTTAACTCGCTTGAGCCACGGCCTCAGAGGATGAGACGGCCTTTGCCTCCTCAAGACGCTCCCGCTCAAGCACCTTTTGCATCGCTGCGATAGCGCAGGCGAGTTGCTCATCATCAGGCTCGTTCGTGGTGAGGTATTGCATCTGCATACCTGGCCACAAGATCACTTTCACCAGCGGATTGTCGGGATGAGATCCCGCCCATTTCACCGTGATCTCATAGGACAGACCCGCAATGATCGGCAGCAGCAGGATGCGGATGCCGATGAGCAACGCAAGGCGAGCAGCCCCTTCCGGCACACCCAGCGCATCAATGAGCGCGCCAACCGGGATGACGGTATAGATGAAAATCGCGATGATCATCACCATGATGAGAAAGGCGGTGCCACAGCGCACGTGAAGCCGCGGGAAAGACCGGGCGTTCTCAGGCGTGAGTTCAAGTCCGTGCTCATAGCAATGGATGGTTTTATGCTCGGCGCCATGGTAGGAGAAGATGCGCTTCACATCGGGAGCGCGACCCATGAGCCAGAAGTAGAAGATAAAGATGGCGACCCGGATGACGCCGTCGAGGATGTTCCAAGCTAACGGATTATTGCCATAATCGCCGACGATCAGGTTGGTGAGAAAAGCGGGCAGCGCGATAAAAAGGGCGATGCCGATGATAAGACCGATGGCTAACGCGATTCCGACGAGCACGCTCGACGAGGATTCCTTCTTGGCTGACTCACCATTTTTGGTGGAGTCAGAACCTGATTCTTCGATCGACTTTTTACTCGAAGCCTTATCGTCCTCATCCTCTTCAGGAAAGGCGTGATCAGCAGCGATATTGATCCCCTGGAGCCCCAGGGTGAAGGATTCCACCAAGGCGCGACAGCCACGGATGAGCGGCCAATACATCCACCGGTTGCGCTCTTTGCCTGAGCTGAGATCGTGTTCCTCTACGTAGATGTTTCCATCGGGCTCACGAACAGCCACCGACCAGTTGTACTTACCACGCATCATAATGCCCTCAAGGAGCGCTTGGCCGCCCACATGGGTCTTTAAAGGGCCATCCTCGCTGAAGGCTCGTTTTAAATCGCTTTGATGCTTCTCTTCCGCCATGATTTGTTAGTCTCGTACCACTTTCGGATAGGGATTGCCGCAGCTCATCTTACCTTCTGGGCACGTTCCCCGCACGCAGGGAGCTCCAGCATCCATAAAAATATAAGGAGCCGTCGGCCTTGCCAATTCCAGCATTCGATGAGCCATTTCCCTAATTTCCCATTGAGCTCGATTGCAGCATCGAAGCGAGAAGAAATGAAGAAGCTCCCGCACATTCATCGTGATGACGATCTTGGTCTCCGCCGCGTTAGGCAAAAGATAGCGAGCATCCTCGGCGGGAACTCCCAGAGCCAAAAGCTTCTCGTAGGAATCTTTCGCCACCTCGATAGCCTCATCGAAGATCCTATCCGCCTCCGCGTCGGCAGCCACCGTAGCAGGCTTGATCACCTCAAGACCGTTGGTGAATTTCACGTAACGCTGGCTTTGCTGATTGAAGCTCGCGATGCGATGTCGCACCAACTGATGAGTCAAAGCTCGCGATACCCCATCAACCGCAAAGGTGTAGCTGGCATGCTCAAGGGTGGAATGATGGCCACTGACCATGATGGTTTTCAACACACTTGCCACGCGCTCGGGAGGCATGGTCTCCATCAGCTCCGATGCGCCCACCGGCGCATAGCAAAGACGCGCAGCGGTAGCGATGGCACGCTCAGGATCAGGGGTATGGTAAAGCAATTCAACTTGCACAGACGTAACTCCTCGCTGCTTGATTTTTCATCAGCATAGCCGAAATCAGGACAGCTTAGCAATGACCACAAAAAAGCTCCGTTTTGTTATGAGGGTTTTTAGCGCCTGGCGTTTATTTGCGCTTGTCTATGGCACGAGCCGCGATATCGCCGATGCTCTGGAATACCTGCACCACGATGATGCAAAGAATCACAGAGGCGATCATCACGTCGTACTGGTAGCGCTGATACCCATAGCGAATGGCGATGTCACCGAGGCCACCGCCACCCACCGTACCGGCCATTGCCGAGTAGCCGAAGATGGTGATGAAGACGATGGACATGCCGCGAATGAGACTGGGTAAGCTCTCACGCAGATAGACCTTATAGATAATCTGCCAGGTAGTAGCACCGAAACTCTGAGCTGCCTCCACTAGACCGCTATCCACCTCGGCCAGGCTCTGCTCGACCATGCGACCAACGAAGGGAGCCGCAGCAACGATAAGAGGCACGATGGCACCCGGAATGCCCAAGGTGGTTCCTACCACCAAACGGGTAAAGGGCAAAATGAAGACCAGCAGCACGATAAAGGGTATCGAGCGGGTGATGTTGATGATCCAACCCACCACGGCGTTGATGGCCCGATGGGGTCGCAAACCGTTCTTAGCCGTCACGACCACCAGCACGCCCAAAGGGATGCCGATGATGTAGGCCATAATGGTGGATATGATGGTCATTTCCAGGGAAGCCCATGTTCCCTCAGCGAGAAGAGCGCCGTAACGACCAAAAAACTGCCCAAGATCCATTAGGCCTCCTCCTCTCGCAATTCCTGAAACTTCGCTTTTTCTTCTGTTGTTTCGTTATCGCTAAAAGCCATACTGCTATCGTTTGAAATCAATTCCCGGGTGATAGGGCTCTTCGGGTTGTCAAACACATCCCGCGTCTTGCCCTCTTCCACCAATTTCCCGTCATCGATAACGGCGATACGATTGCAGATCTTTTGAGCCACGGCTAAAGAGTGCGTAATCAGCACAATGGTGACCCCAAGATTGCGATTGATCTCCTGAAGCAAATCGAGAATGGCGACGGTGGTTCTGGTGTCCAAAGCGCTGGTTGCCTCGTCGCAGAGCATGATCTTCGGATCGTTTGCGAGAGCGCGCGCGATGGCCACACGCTGCTGCTGACCACCAGAAAGCTCACTCGGATAGCGCTGCTCATAACCAGCGAGACCTACCACGTCGAGAAGCTCCTTCGCCCGCTGCTCTCGCTTGGCTTTATTCTCATGGCGCAGTTCAAGCGGAAACGTGACGTTTCCGAGTACGGTCCGCTGCTGGAAGAGGCTGAAGTTCTGGAAGATCATTCCGATGCTTTCGCGAAGCGCCAACAGCTGCTTTCCCTTGTAATGGGTAATATCGTTGCCATCGATGAGAATTTTTCCCGATGAAGGCTGTTCAAGCAGGTTAATGCACCTTACGAGCGTGGATTTTCCAGCGCCTGATTGGCCGATGATGCCGAATATATCGCCATCGTTGATAGTGAGACTAACATTATGGAGTGCGGCGTGATCACCGGTATTGGCGCTGTATAGTTTTGTGAGATGCTCGATCTCAATCATAGTTAGTGATATTCCTTGTTTTTCCGTACGTTTTAGCTGGTTTGCTTTACGTTTTAGCTGGTCTGCATAACGGAAGGGTATTCGGAACAGGCCCTGTCGAAACGTTTCTTCTAAAAGCGAGAGCCGTCTAAAGAGTTCTCCTTACCCCCTCATCTGCGATCATAGCTTGCTATGATAAAAGACCGAAAAAGGCAGTCAACCGATAGCGTTTTATGGAATCTCGATACTTTGCCATCGGATAAATATATGACCGCCATCATGTCTTCCTATAATGGCCGTTCTCAGGGGTCGGCGGCATAGGATGAACCTTGCCATCAGTACGGTAACAGCTCGCCTCTCCTAAGCCCAACCTGCCTCGTTCACCATTATGCTTATTGATAACTACCAAGCTATGAAAAATCCGGCGGTTCGCTGGGAGTTCATGCGAGGCTGTGACTCCGACCTTCAGCTGATCGCCAGAGAGTCGGACCCGCAGAGCCAAAAGGTCGGACCCGCGAAAGGGGTGGGTTTTCATGACTATGACACTTTCTGAAAAACTGGATCGCTATGGCATCGACTTTAAGGATGCAATGGAGAGGTTCGAGGGAAATGCCGGGCTCTATGAGCGACTGGCCATGAAATATCTCGACGACCGCCACTTCGTTTCCCTGATTGCCGCCCTTGAAGTCAAAGACTTCGATACCGCTTATGAGCAAGCCCATGCTCTCAAAGGCGCTGCGGGTAATCTGTCATTTAAAACCCTCTACGATCGGGTAAGTTCCGTCTCCAAAGAGCTCAAAATCGGAGAGATCGCAGACGCTGAGAGCCATATTCCAGATGTGGCAGAAGCACATGATCTGGTCGTCGTAGGTCTTGAGGATCTCCAAAACGGCAGATTGACCGACGGGCTCAGCCTTGAGGAGTATATAAAGATCAACGGCTACGAATAGGAAGTCGTTCTAAGATCAACGGCTACGAATAGGAAGCCGTTCTAAGATTAACGGCTACGAAGAGAGAGCCGTTACAAGAGCGAGGAAAGCTGGGGCAGCAAAGCGTCCTTTTCGCTCAATATTATCTTCGTCGGATCGAACGTCTCATCACCCGCAAGAGCTGGCCACTGGATGGCAAGTGTCGGATCGTTCCATATGACTCCGCCTTCGTCATTGGGATGATAAACGTCGTCGCATTTGTAGCAGAACTCCGCCTGTTGGCTGAGTACTAAAAAGCCATGAGCCAAACCCCGCGGAATAAACAGTTGCCGATGATTTTCCGCGGAGAGGCGGACCCCTACCCACTGCCCGAAGGTAGCGCTACCGGATCTTAGATCACAGGCCACATCAAATACTTCCCCAGAAATCACTCGCACAAGCTTGGCCTGGGGATGATTAATCTGGAAATGTAATCCTCGCAAAACACCTCGGCTGCTTGAAGACTGGTTGTCCTGCACAAACGTGCAATCGATACCCGCCGCTTCAAAATCAGGCTGTTTATAGGTCTCCATAAAGTAGCCGCGATCGTCACCATAGGTCTTGCAATCGACGATCGTCACTCCCTCAAGAGCGGTTTCCGTGAAGGTGAAATTACCGAAGGTTTTCTGATCGCCTCTAGCCATGCCTTAACGCTCCGTCTCCAGCTTATTCCCGTAGAAAGCCTGGTAATACTCTTTATAGGCACCGCTGGTCACATGCTCGATCCATTCTTGATGGTCCAAATACCACTGTATCGTTTGAACGATGCCTGTCTCAAATGGCGTTTCTGGATACCAGCCTAAATCTGCCTTGATCTTATCAGGCGCTATTCCATAGCGACGATCATGCCCCTTCCGATCTTGTACGTAGCAGATAAGGCTATCGTTGATGAGAGGATCATCGAGAATCCGAGAGCACTCACGAATGATCGTCTGGACTATCTCGATGTTGTGGCGCTCATTATGACCGCCCACATTATAGACCTCACCAAGTTTTCCCTGGTTGATAACAAGATCGATGGCTTTACAGTGATCAGCCACGTAAAGCCAATCTCGCACGTTCAGCCCATCACCATAGACCGGCAATGGCTCATGATGAACGGCGTTATGGATCATGAGCGGGATGAGCTTTTCGGGAAACTGATAGGGTCCATAATTATTGGAGCATCGTGTGATGTTGATGGGCAATTTATAAGTATCGCCATAGGCCTTTACGAAAAAGTCTGCGGAGGCCTTAGAGGCCGAATAGGGGCTGTGAGGACAGAGAGGCGTATCTTCCCTAAAAAACGCCTCAGGATCGTCAAGAGGAAGCGATCCGTAGACTTCATCGGTGCTTACCTGTAGAAATTTGTGAGTTCCATAATCGTCATCACCCTGATGCCATGCATTTCTCGCACAATTTAGCAGGGCAAGCGTACCCATAACATTCGTGTGAGCGAAGATCTCCGGGTCTGCAATAGAGCGATCTACATGAGATTCAGCTGCGAAGTTGACGACCACATCAGGTTGATAGGTGTGAAAAGTCTTCTCCATAGCCGCGAAATCGCAGATATCAGCATGAACGAAGATATACCGAGGATCATCCTCAACAGACTTCAAGTTCTCCAAGTTCGCCGCATAGGTCAAAACATCGACGTTGACGATCCTAATGTCGTCATATTTCTCAAGCATATAGAGCACGAAATTGCTTCCGATAAATCCCGCGCCGCCGGTAACAAGGTAGGTTGTCATGGATCTCCCGCGATACTTTCCGTAATAGTGTGCGTGCCACTCGCTTAGTTTTCCGAGCTTCCGTTTTTCAAGCCTCTTGAGCTACACCTCTAGAACCTCTTGAGCTTCACCTCTAGAGCACCCTAAGCTACGCCTCTAGGGTCTCTTGAGCTACACCTCTTCAAGCCTCTCGAGATAGCTCTTAAGAGCTTGGGGCCAAGGCCGTATCTCATCGCCAATCGTATCAGCAAGTCGACGATTTTCAAGAGAAGAGTAAGCCGGCCTTGAGGCGCTTTTCGGATTCATAGCTTTATATTCCTCGGAAGTGCAGCGCTTAACCCGACAGGGCAACTGCGCGCCCTCCATGATGGCCTGAGCAAAGTCGGCCCAGCTGCAAGTTCCTTCTCCAGTAACATGGAAGATGCCATAATCATCGGTCAAAGCGATCTTGAGAATCTCATAGGCGAGATCATTGGCTGAAGTGGGATTGCCAAACTGATCATCCACCACCGTAACCTCATCCCGCTCAGATCCTAGACGCAGCATTGTACGCACGAAATTATGGCCCAGAGCGCCATAGAGCCAGGCGGTTCGCACAATATAGGTTCGAGGGTTTGCCTCTTGCGCTTGCTCCTCACCCAGTAACTTTGAGCGCCCATAAGTTGAGATGGGTCCCGTAGGGTCAGTTTCGACACGCGGGTGTGGATCCGTACCCGGAAACACGTAATCCGTGGAAACGGAAACAAGAGCGGCGTTTTGCTTCGCGGAGGCTAGAGCGAGATTCTGCGCGCCAGTGGCGTTCACGGCGAAAGCCAGGTCAGGGTTTTCCTCGCAACCATCCACGTTAGTATAGGCGGCGCAATTAATCACCAGGTCATAGTCGTGTTGCGCAAACCATTCCATAACAGCCGTTTGATCGGTGATATCGAGCTGGTCGTTATCGACATAGTCCACCTCGGATGAGGCGTATTGCCAAGGGATTGGCCCAATCTCAGCCATCCCGCTTTCGAGGATTTCGCGAAGCTCAGATCCAAGCTGGCCATATGCACCGACGACAAGAATTCTCATAGCCATTAACTATAGTTCTTCGAAGGTGCGATGCGACCCTCAGCCACTTTAAGTAAATGCTTGCCATACTCCGACTTGCCGTACTTCTTCGCCGCGAGGAGCAGAGACTCCTTGTCGATCCATCCGTTGATGTAGGCGATCTCCTCCACTACCGAGACAGACAGACCTTGGCTGCGCTCCACCGCACGAACGAATTCGCTCGCCTCGAAAAGCGACTCCATGGTGCCCGTATCGAGCCAGGCATATCCCCGGCCGAGCGTCACCACGTTAAGCGAACCGTCGTCCAGATACATCTGGTTGAGCGTTGTGATTTCCAGCTCTCCCCGCTCGGAGGGCTTCACCTTTTTAGCCCAATCGCAGACGCGGCTATCGTAAAAGTAGAGGCCCGTCACCGCATAATTGCTCTTAGGATGCTCGGGCTTCTCCTCAATTGAAATAGCGTTGTAGTCGCTGTCGAACTCGACAACACCAAAGCGCTCAGGATCATCGACGTAGTAGCCGAAAATCGTGGCTCCCCCACGATCCTCTGCGTCTTTGACCGCCCTTTTCAGATGCCGGCTCAACCCATTGCCGTAAAAGATATTGTCACCTAAGACGAGAGCGCACGAATCACCCGCGATAAAATCCTCGCCGATGATGAAAGCCTGAGCCAGTCCATCAGGACTGGGCTGTTCCGCATAAGAAAGATGGACCCCGTAATTGGATCCATCTTTCAAAAGATTCTTGAAATTCGGCAGATCTGTCGGCGTCGAGATGATGAGAATATCCCGAATACCAGCCATCATCAGCACTGACAATGGGTAGTAAATCATCGGCTTATCATAGACTGGTAGCAACTGCTTACTCGTCACCGTCGTCAGCGGATAAAGCCGCGTCCCACTTCCTCCTGCTAGGATGATGCCTTTCATGATCGACCTTTAAGACTTGAGGAGCTTCTGAATCATAGCGGCGATATCCTCGCCATAGTTATTACCAGGCACAGCCCACTTGCCGTTCAGATCCTCAAGATTCGGCGCCGTTCCGCGTGCCACCAGATAGAAGCGCGGATCAACAAGGGACTTCTTCAAACCGTCATGGGAGGCGTAAGCCTTGAGATGTTGCACCTGGGCGCGAATACCCGTCGCGACGTCTTTAAAGGACGCTCCTCCGTTGGTGCTGCTCGTTGCACCGAGGCCAGCGAAGTTGCACTGGATAGCCTTTACCGAACCACCGAAGGTAAGCCAACCGGTCTCCTTCATAGCCTGGCAAAGAACCACTTCGGGGCGTACACCTTCCGCGGTAGCCTCGTTATAGATGATCTGGCAAAACTCTTTGATGCTCTTAGCACCGTAAGAGGAATACACATTTGCCGGATAGCTATGACCGGAATTATTGAAGTAGCGCACCATTTGGTCGACGTTGGTTTGCGAGCCACCCATGATCGGAGTCTTAGTCGCTTGAGCAGTGTTTCCCGCGTCGTTACCTTCAAAAGCATGAGAGGTGCTGCCCGGAGCCGAGCCGCCTTTCGGCACGAGAACGATTTGAAGTGCCTCTAGGCGATAGGATTTACCTGACGTTCCAGCAGACTCACCGTTTTTAGCCCAACCCATCCATCCGATGTTTTGAGCATGGACGCGGTAGTACACATCGTAATGGGAGGCCATATCACCTGTTAGCTTGATTTGGATGGCCTCGAGCCGAAGTGCACGTCCGGTGGTTCCAGAAAGCGAACCATTGCTTACAAAATCTTGCCAACCGATATCTTGGACATGCGTCCGATACTGAATGCCGCCACTGTACTCACTATTTTCATTCAATTTGATATTGATACCTTCAAGCCTAAGAGCTCTACCGGTAGTACCTGCAGTAACGCCGTCCTTTACGTAGGATTGCCATCCATCATCTTGCACATGGGTCCGATATTCGACATTGGGATGATAGAAACAGTTTGTTGTGCTACCAGGAGCTTTAGACCCCTTGGGAACCAACTTGATTTGAACCGCTTCAAGGCGATAAGCATATCCTGCGGAGCCCGCTGTTTCTCCGTTTTTAGCCCAACCGGTCCATCCTAGGTTCTCAGCATGAACACGATAATAGATATCGTAATGAGAGGCTATATCACCGGTAAGTTTTATCCTGAGAGCTTCAACTCTTAAAGCCCTCCCTTGCGTACCAACTATTGATCCCTCATCAGCCCAATTCTGCCAACCGATGTTCTCAACATGGGCTTGCGCTTGAACACTTCCCTTATAGTCGGGGTTCAACAACTTGATCTTGAGCGCTTCAACACGAAGAGCCTTTCCAGTGGTACCAGCGATGGTGCCATCATTCACAGCATTCTGCCAACCGATATTTTCCACATGGGCTTGGTAGCTAATGCCTGCAGAGCCTGAGGGTGCGTTGCCCGCATTACTCTGGTTTTCCTTGCCAGCTTCCGAGTCAGGACCCCTGAAAACATCCTTGGTGGAACCTGGAGCAGAGGCACCCTTGTTCACGACCACTACTTCGATTGCTTCAATGGGATATCCATAGCCAACGCTACCAGCACTTGCGCCATTCGAAGCCCATTCAAGCCAACCGATATTGGCCACATGAGCACGATAGTAAATGTCATAGGATTCGGCCGCTTTGCCCGTAAGTTGCATTTGGATAGCCTGTACCGGAGTATTTTTCCCTGTAGTTCCCGCAGTTGCTCCATTAGAAACCCAGTCTTGCCAGGACTTACCCACATAAGCTCGATACTGCAAACCGCCATCTTTCGCCGCTGCGTTTTGCAACGACGCCTGGAATGCCTCGAGGCTTAAACTCTTTCCCGTAGAACCCGAAATCTTTTTATCGTAGACTTCATTCTCCCAGCCGAGATTTGCGATATGGGATTTGATGCTGATGAGCGCCGCTGCCTTAGCGGTCGAAGCTGAGCCTAGGGCATATCGCGTTGCGATACCTTCAGCATCGGCAACACCAAGCTTTTTGCGGAATGAAGCCTGAGCGAGCTTGGCATTATCACTCGTGTTATCGATAAATGCGTGCTCTACGATAATGCCCGGCATTCCCACTTGGCGCGCATAGCGAATGACAGCCATTCCGT